>DYKL01000634.1 GCA_020722645.1 Acetofilamentum sp.
ATGTGTTGTAGTGTATAAAATTATACATTACTAATATTATAATCGATTTTTATTTCGTTCATATTCAATACTTTAAAAAGTAATGTATAAAAATTGCATTAAACTTAGGTTAATAAGGGTAAATAAAAAAGTAATAAAAAGCTGATTTTGCGTCCCCCAAAAAAACAAGCATTTTATTTAATAGTATAAAAAATTGTGTGTTTATTCTTGATTTTCGGGTGTTACAACATCAAAAGATTTCAACAAAAAGCTGTTTTCAATACTTCCGTCTGCTTTGTATGACTCTTGTTTTATCAGACCTAAATCCTCGTGATACCAGTCTGCATAAAAAGAGGTGAAAACGCCGTAAGATGTTGTCCCTTCAATTGTATAAGTAATTTTTACACATTCAAAATCTCCGACCGGTGTTGTAACTGTTTCAAAACCGGACACTTTACGGTCTTTCATTTTAGTTATTATACTGCTGTTTCCATAAGAACGGTACATAACATAACCTTCCAATTCCTGTCCTTCTTTGTATTCAAAAGGCATACACAACCACATTGGTGTAATTGTAGTAACTTTGCTATCCACAAATTGTGCAACGTTCAAAAAATGTTTAAGTTCGATATATGCAACTGTATCACTGCATTTAGTCATATATTCTAGTTTAATCGTTCCCATTCCGGTTGTTGTACTGCGATATTTAACAAAAGTTGTATCATTAATGTTCTCTTTACTGATAATTTCTATAGTTTGAGCACCTATCACCTTTCCCGAAGAACTGTAAACACTTAAAACTGTTTTAGTTCCGACTTCTCCTTTCAACATATAGTTAAAACAAGTGTCTTGTGCGTTAGTAATAACAAAAGAAATCATTATTACAGCAATAACTGAAAAAATTTTATTCATAATTTATATGTTTTTTTGAAATTATAATTGAATTATTTGTTTATGTTTTAATAAACAAAAATAAGTAAATTTTTTTTAATATAATTATCGCTCTATTCCGCAATATTAAGATGCTGATATAAATATAGTCCGTAGGACTAAAATAATGATAACCACGAGTTTCAACTCGTGGTAGAAACAAAAAAAAAACTCGTTACAAGCACAAATGTAAATCCTTAAATCCGTAAGTCTATACTTATATATCTGAAATTCAGTCAGGTGAAAACACCTGACTGATGCAAACTACATGTTGCAGGTGTTTTCACCTGCAACCACTTACGAAAAAACTTGCGGATTTAAGGTAAATTATTAATAATGTAGAATGTAACGAAATTTTAAACGTTAATAAAAATAAAATCAAAAAATTAA
>DYKL01000140.1 GCA_020722645.1 Acetofilamentum sp.
ACGAATTATTGTTATTAATATTAAGCAAATTATGTTTGAACGACCAACAAATTAGCAAATAATTAAAAATCAACAACTTGCAAATTGGCTAATTAAAAAATTAACGAACTATTGATAATTTATTGTTTGACAAAAATAGAATTTTTAAATTTGTACCAAAATTTTAATGAATGAGCACAGATTTTTTGGAAGGTAGAGTATTGAAGTCAACAGGCAGCTGGTATGATGTATACAGCAATAAGCAAATTTATAAATGTAAAATCAGAGGCAAATTAAGAACAAAAGGTTACGAAAGCACAAATCCTGTTGCAGTTGGAGATTTTGTAATTTTTCACCTCGAAAATAAAGACACAGGTGTAATTACAGAAATAAAAGATAGAAAAAACAGCATTGTCAGACAATCAACCAATTTGTCAAAAAAAATGCACTTAATTGCTTGCAACGTTGATTTAGCTGTAATTGTAGTTTCTCTTAAAAATCCGGCGACACCTGTTGAATTTATTGACAGATTTTTGGTAAGTGCAGAAGCATACAGCATTCAGGCATCAATAATTTTTAACAAAACTGATTTATATACAGCCGAAGATTTTTCTACTCTCGAAGAATTAGAAAATACATACAACAAAATCGGCTATAAAACATATAGATTTTCTATTATCGAACCAAACAATAAAGATGAAATAATTAATATTTTTAAAGACAAAACTACTGTAATTTCAGGCAATTCAGGAGTTGGGAAAACATCTATAATCAATTTGATTAGTCCTGACTACAATTTAAAAACTGAAGAAATTTCTGACAAGCATAAAACCGGAAAACATACAACTACTTTTGCCGAAATGTTTGAACTTATTTTTGGTGGATTTATTATAGACACGCCCGGAATAAGAGCCTTTGGCGTATCTTTTCTGGAAAAGGAAGACATTGCTCATAATTTCCCTGAAATGTTCAATCTTTTGGACAAATGTAAGTATTACAATTGCAGACACATTGATGAGCCGGGTTGTGCTGTTAAAGAAGCGTTCGATAAAGGTGAAATTGCTTATTCAAGATATAAAAGTTATTTGAATATTATACTCGAAGAACAAAGCAAATACAGAAAAGACGACTATGAGTAGCAAAAGTAGTTGAAATAAAATGAAAATAAATGAACTAATAAAAAAAACAGATGACAAAAAAAATATTGCTTTTCTTAACCATTTTATTGCTTTTCAATTTTTTTTCTAAAGCACAGGAATATAATTATCCATTAAACTACTATTTCAGAAATAATGTTGAAATGAATTTGAACATTTCAGATACTTTTGTTCATTCATCATTTTTGCCTTTAAGAGTTTCATATACAGAAAATATTATCAACAAAAAAAACATTCTTTTAAATCAAAAAAGACATGAATTTGCTAAAAAATTACCGTTAAGTTTTATTTGGACTCGTTTAATTGCAGAAGATATTATTACAGTAAAATCAAAAAACATTGAATTTTCAATAACACCGGTTCTGGATTATTACAAAACAAACTCTAAAAATGACACTAACTTTTATTTTCAAAACACACGCGGATTTTATGTTAACGGAACATTAGGCAATAATTTGTCTTTTTTCTCTGATTTTTACGAAAATCAAGGCTACTTTCTTCCATATATTGATAATAAAATACAATCAAACTTTATAGTTCCCGGACAAGGTGCATGGAAATATTTTGGAGAACAAAAAAAAGGAAGAGATTTTAATTTTGCTTCAGGTTATTTATCCTTTACTCCGTTTAAGTTCTTAAATATTCAAGCCGGACAATCAAAACATTTTGTCGGCTCAGGTTATCGTTCGTTATTACTTTCAGACAATGCTTTTTCTTATCCTTTTTTGAAATTTGATTTCACTCTTAACAAACTTCAGTTTGTTGCTTTATTTACAGAGTTTGAGAGCTTCAGAACGAAATATTATTATTATCACTACAAAAATCACGGGACATTTTTATTTTTAAATTACAGTCCGTTTAAAAATACTGAAATTGGACTTTTTGAAGGTATTATCTGGCAAACTTCGGATTTCGAAAACTATTTAAAAAGATTTCCGGCTTTATATTTTGTCCCAATTCCCCTACTCCGCCAAATAATCTATGGTCTTAATGATAATAACAATTCCGTGTTAGGACTTAACTTTAAAACTAATTTGCTGAAATTTACAGAAATATACTCACAATTTGCAATTGATAATTTTGCAGCTTCTGATTTTCAAAAACGATATGCTTATCAAGCAGGATTTAAAATTTATGATGCCTTTATTCAAAAAATTTCATTTGCCAAACTTTTTATGCAAGCTGAATATAATTTCGCAAAACCTTACACATATTCTCACGAAAATTTCAGACAATCATACACTCATTATAACGAACCCTTAGCTCATACATTAGGAGCAGGTTTTAACGAATTTATAGCAATTGCCAATTTACAAATTTTTAATTTCTCTTTTTACTATAAATACAACAACATAACAACATCACTTGATTCAAATTCAACAAATTTCGGTTCAAATATTCTTTTGCCAAATACTACTGCGAATTTTATGAATCAAAAAAATTTTGTAGGTCAGGGAAACAAAACATTAATTTTGTGGCATAGTTTTAATATAGCTTATATTATAAACCCGAAAACAAATTTGCAAGTGTTTTTTTCTTTAAATCAAAGAAAAATATCAAATGAAATTGATAATAATAAATTGTTTTTTGTATCTTTCGGAGTTAAAAATTCACTGAAAAATTTTTATTACGACTTTTAGAAACATATTATAATGAGGCTTATAGACATATATCAAAAAGTACTGAATCTTGAAAATCTCACAAAAGACGAAGCGATTAGTCTTTATATAGATGCTCCAACAAGTGAATTAACCTTTCTGGCTCACGAATTAAGAAAAATTCATAAAAATGATGATAAAAAGGTAGGTTGGATAATAGACCGGAACGTAAATATAACAAATGTTTGTATAGCTCAATGCAAATTCTGCAATTTTTGCCGAAAACCTAATGACCCCGATTCTTATATCACTTCTTTGGAACAATACATTGAAAAAATTGATGAAATGTACAAAATCGGGGGGCGACAACTTCTTTTACAAGGAGGACTACATCCCGATTTATCATTAAATTTTTATGTTAATTTATTTAAACAACTTAAAAGCCTATATCCCGACTTAAAATTAAATGCTCTGAGTCCTGCTGAAATTGTACACATTTCAAAAAAAGAAAACTTGAATTACTCAGAAGTTTTAAGTAAACTAAACGAAGCAGGTTTAGACAGTTTGCCCGGTGCCGGTGCTGAAATTTTATCAGACAGAGTCAGAGCAATAGTATCACCAGCAAAATGCACAGCTACACAATGGGCTGATGTTATGAGAGCTGCACATCTTATAAATTTGCCGACTTCCGCAACTATGATGTTCGGTTTTATTGAAACTTTAAATGAAAGAATTGACCATTTGATTTTATTAAGAGATATTCAAGCCGAAAAACCAAAAAACAACTTTGGTTTTGTTACTTTTATTCCTTGGACATATCAACCCGAAAACACAAAACTTCAGAATTTATATCCTGATTTAAAAAAAGCTTCAGCAATAGAATACATCAGAACTGTAGCAATCAGCAGAATAATTTTAAACAATATTCAAAATATTCAAACATCTTGGCTGACAGTTGGCAAAGATATTGCACAGATAACTTTATATGGAGGAGCAAATGATTTTGGTTCAATAATGATTGAAGAAAACGTTGTATCAGCTGCCGGTGCTAAATATTCTTTTGATAAAGAACAAATACAAAAAAGCATTAAAGAAGCCGGTTTTGTCCCTTTACAAAGAAATCAAAAGTATGAATTTATAGAACAATAAAATTTTCAATATATACAAACTAAATAAAAATGAAACTCAGAATAAAAATATTATTATACATCATTTTCAGCACTGCTCTGATTTTTATTACAAGTGTCGGATATATAAATTATCGCTACTGGCAATATACCAAAAATATGGCTATTCAAATTTCTGATTTATACGCCAAACAAAATGCAACAACTGCCCAGAGTATTTTAAA
The DNA here is from genome assembly GCA_020722645.1 of Acetofilamentum sp. GTDB lineage: Bacteria > Bacteroidota > Bacteroidia > Bacteroidales > JAFGUD01 > JAFGUD01. The sequence goes on from DYKL01000140.1 coordinate 4,086, forward strand.
CAGTGACTTAAAAATTGTTCAGACTCTCGAAAATGTCTTTTTAGGCTATTCAAAGTTGGATTCTGATTTGAGAAACAGTATTTATCAACAAATATTAGCTGATGTACTTACAAATAATTCAAATTTATTAGCTGTTTGGATGAGTTGGGAAATTTCGGCAATAGATGCAAAATGGAATTTACCTTATGGTAGAGAAAGAACTGTATGTTTCTGGTCAATGGGAAATCCGACATTTAATATTGACAGCGCAAACTTAGAAGGAGACGTCCCGGGCACTCCATACTTCCTATTAAAATCAGGCGTTGAAAAAAACGTTTTGACAGACCCATACTTTTACTCATATACAAGCGATACAGGTTCTACATTTCTTGAAACAAGTATTGCTCAAAGTATTAAAATAGGAGACAGATTTGTCGGAATGGTTGGAATTGATGTTTCTTTACAAAGATTTCAAAAACTTTTACAAGAGTTAAAGCCTTTTGAAAACAGCCATATTTTAATCGTATCAAACAACGGTACTATTGTAGCATTCCACAACGAATCTCTTCAAGGTAAAAAAATTGATAAAATGTTCCCTGAATACAATAAATATAATGTAATTCAAAAAATTAAAGACGGAGACCAATTTAATTTTTTTATCGAAAAAGAAGATGGAACAACTGATTACGTCTCTTTTTATCCGGTTAAAATAGAAGACTCGACTTTACCCTGGAGTTTAGGTTTTATTGTTTCTACTTCTGTAATTACTCAGAACATTAAAGAAAATTCTGTTATCTTAATGATATTTTCAATCATTTCATTGTTTATAATTTCTATCATAATTTGGACAGTATTATCAATTATTGTCCGACCTATTGAAAAGACAACAAAATCATTGGAAAATCTTAGTATGGGTAGCGCTACTTCTGATTTAAAAATTAACTACAATTCAAAAGATGAACTCGGCAGAATGGCAAAAGCTGTAAATATTCTTATAGATTCTTTGCTGCGAACAAATAAATTTGCACAAGAAATTGGTCAGGGAAATTTGAATGCAAAATATGAACTATCCGGCAAAAAAGATATTCTTGGTCAATCACTGATAGAAATGCGTGATAACCTGATAAAAGCACAATCAGAAGAACAACACAGAAGAGAACAATCAGATACAATGGCTTGGATGCAAAACGGAATTACAGAAATTAACGAAATTCTTCGAGAAAAAACTGAAAATATTGATGTTTTAGCTTCTGAACTTATTAAATTTATTGTTAAATATACAAAATCTGTTCAGGGTGGTTTTTACCTGATTGAAGAAAAGGACGGAGAAAAATATATTGATTTAAAAGCCGCTTATGCCTTTGACAGAAAAAAAGAATTAAAATCAAAACTTGAACTTGGCGAAGGTTTAGTAGGTAGGGTTATTAAAGAAAAAGCACACGTGAACCTTCACAATTTGCCGGAAGGCTACCTATATGTTAGATCCGGATTAGGTGATAAATCTCCCCACAATCTGATTATTATACCGCTTATTTTTGAAGACACTGTTCTTGGTGCTTTTGAACTTGCAGGATTTAATCAATATACCGACAATGACCTTGATTTTCTTAATCAGATTGCAGTCAGAATAACATCATCTGTTTCAGTTTTATTAAAAAATGTTGAAACTACAAATCTTTTAAAGGAATCGCAATTACAAACTGCTACTTTTGAAATGAAAGAACGTCAGTTTATGAAACAAAAAACAAAACTGAACGAAAAACAAAAAGAAATTGATATCAAGTCTTCAATTCTTTCTACTGCTATAAATGCAATTAAAACAATAGGTATGTATCTTGAGCTTGATTTGGAAAAAACAATTTTAGATACTAATGATTATATTTTAAAAGAATTTGAAGTGCCACGAGAACAAATAATTGGTAAAAAAATTACAGATATTACAATAATCCCTCAAACAGCAACTCTTTGGTATGCAAAATTTTGGAACGATATTATTAAAGGTGATATTAGAAAGAAAAAAACTGTCTATAATATCGAAAACAAAGAGATAGAATTCACTGAAACATTTTTTAAAATAACTGACGCTAATAATGTACATAAAATAGTAATTTTTGGCGTAAAATAAAATTTATTATGAGCGTAAGAGTAAGATTTGCTCCCAGTCCGACAGGTCCTTTACACATCGGGGGAGTCAGAACGGCTTTGTTTAATTATTTATTTGCAAAAAAAAACAATGGTAAACTAATCCTTAGAATTGAAGATACTGACCAGACAAGATACGTTGAAGGTGCAGAAAACTACATTGTTGAAGCACTTCAATGGGTTGGAATCGAGTTTGACGAAAGTGTGCAAAAAGGTGGCATTTATGCACCATACAGACAATCTGACAGAAAAAATATTTATTCGGAACAGATAAACTTTCTTCTGAAAAATAAAAAAGCATACTACGCATTCGATACTCCAGAAGAATTAGAACAAATGCGTATTCATCTGCAAGAATCAAAAACGCCTGTTCAACATTACAACTTCATTACAAGAGACAAAATGAAAAATTCTTTTACCCTGTCTGATGAAGATGTAAAACAAAAAATAACATCAGGTGAACCGTATGTAGTAAGATTTGATATGCCTGCAAATAAGGAAGTTATAATGAACGACTTAATCAGAGGTGAAATAAAAGTCAATTCATCTACACTTGACGATAAAATTCTTTTTAAATCAGATGGTCTGCCAACTTATCACTTAGCAAATATTGTTGATGACCATTTAATGGAAATAACTCACGTTATCAGAGGCGAAGAATGGTTGCCATCATTACCTTTACATATTCTTTTATACGATGCATTCGGCTGGAATCCACCCGAATTTGCTCATTTACCACTTATTTTAAAACCAAACGGTAAAGGGAAATTAAGCAAAAGAGACGGGGACCAAGGCGGCTTTCCTGTTTTCCCGATTGAATGGATTGACCCTTCTACTAATGAAAAATCAACAGGTTACAGAGAATACGGTTACCTTCCGCAAGCTGTTGTAAATATGCTGGCTCTTTTGGGTTGGAATCCGGGAACAGAGCAGGAAATATTTTCTATTTCTGAATTATCAGAACTTTTTGACATACTTAAAGTTCAAAAAGCAGGAGCAAAATTTGACCCTAAAAAAACTAAATGGTTTAATCAACAGCATCTTAAAAAACTTGATACTAATGCATTAGCCGAAATATACAATAAAGATTTAAAAACTAAAAATATTGACGCAAAATTTGATTTTGTTGCAAAAGTTGTCGATTTAGTAAAAGATAGAGCAGTATTTGCTTCAGACTTGTGGGATTTAAGCAATTACTTTTTCATTCCACCGGAAAATTATGATGAAAAAGCTGTCAAAAAATTCTGGAAAGATGACACATTGGATATAATCAGACATTTGCATTCTCTTTTTTCAGGATACAACGATTTTACATCAAATACAATTGAAAACAATGTTAAAGTGTGGATTGAACAAAATCAACTGTCGTTTGGTAAAGTTTTAAATCCATTGAGAATACTATTAGTCGGAAATACAATCGGACCACATTTATTCGATATTATTGAATTATTAGGCAAAGAAGAAACACTAAAAAGAATTTCAAAAGGGATTAAAAAATTTTCATAAAATTGTTGATAAATTTTGTTTTTCCCTAAAATTTCATTTTCTTTGCAGACCAATTTTAAAACCAAAATTTAACTAAAGACAAAAGATATGGCTCATCATCAATCAGAAAAAAAGAGTATTCGTAAAAACGAAAAAAGAAGAATTGAAAATAAATATTACGCAAGAACAACAAGAAACGCATTAAAAGTTCTACGTACTACAGAAAACAAAGAAGAAGCTTTAAAAATGTACCCAAAAATTAGCTCGATGATCGATAAATTAGCTAAAAGAGGACAAATTCATAAAAACAAAGCAGCAAATTTAAAATCTAAATTGATGATATATATCAACAAATTAGGACAAACAGTAACTCAATAATTTTCCTTTTATACCTTAAATCCGCAAGTCTTTTCGTAAGTGGTTGCAGGTGAAAACACCTGCAACATGTAGTTTGCACCAGTCAGGTGTTTTCACATGGCTGAATTTCAGATATATAAGTATGGACTTACGGATTTAAGGTTATATATCTTAATTAAGTCGCTTTATGCGGCTTTTTTAGTTTATACCCTACCCTTGCATTTTTTGTAAACAGATATTGAAAACCATAAATTATTTTTAACGGAACTTACTTTTAAAAAGCGTGGATTTACAGGGCTTTGCTGCTGA
>DYKL01000635.1 GCA_020722645.1 Acetofilamentum sp.
CTTCCTTCGTTATCACTCAGGATGACGCTAATTGAAAAATTAACGAATTATTGATATTAACATACAAAAAATTTATTGCTTTATTTCTTAATATTGTGATAACGTAAAACACTAATTTTCGGATTAAAGAATAATGTTATTAACATTTAAAATTTCGTTACATTCTACTTTTTGCTAAAAATTAACATTTTTGCTTGTAACGATTTTTTATTTTTATTTCTTTCACGAGTTAAAACTCGTGAATACCAATATTTTAGTCCTACGGACTATTTTTTATATCTTAATGTTTCGGAATAAGACAAAATTTATTTATGAAAATTTTATTATTGAACAATAACAGAATTTTTTACATCAATCAATCGAGCTAAAATTGAGATTGCAATTTCTTCAGGTGTTTCGCAGTTAATTGGAACACCCAACGGCATCTCAATTCTTTGTGCTTGGTCTTTTGTCAAAACTTTTTCCTGAACCAAATCTTTTCTGATTTTTGCGGCTTTGTTTTTACTTGCAACCACACCAACAAAAGCAGAATCAACTGCTCCGCAATAACCGGCGATAACTTTATCGTATTTATGAGCATAAGTCATTATGCAGATGTAGGTTTTATAGTCAAATTTTAGTTCTTTGTATGCTTCGTCATATATTTTGTTTATAAGTTTGAAATTGTTTTTATCCCATTGATCGAAAATTCCTTCTCTTTCGTCAATTACGGTAATGTCGAACCCAAAATCTTTTGCAAAAAAAGCAAGAGTTCTGCCGATGTGTCCGGCGCCGAAAATAACAAGTTGGTCGGGTAATTTAATAGGTTCGATGTAAAGAGTTACATTACCACCGCAGGACATATCGAAATCCTGTTTTAGACCATAGCTGAAAGTTTGAGGAACTTGCAGTTCGATTATTTCTTTTGCTTTCTGAACAATAAAAAATTCAAGTTCGCCGCCTCCAACCGAGCCGATGCTGGTACCGTCATAAAAAACTATCATTTTTGAGCCGGATTTTCTCGGTGTTGAACCTTTGGTTTCAGTAATTATACAAATTGCGGCTTTTTTTCTTTCCTGAGTTATTTTTGTAATTTCTTCGTAGATGTTTGGTGTAAAATAAATTAAATTCATTATGTGAGTTTGTAAAGTTATCGAGTTAAATTGTTAAATTGTTAAATTGTTAAATTGTTTCATTGCTAAATTGTTTCATTGCTAAATTGTTGGCTGACGCCTTTATTAAGTTATCAGCTATGCACTATTAACTATATTTGATATTTTTTAATAACCACATAGAAACATAGTT
>DYKL01000141.1 GCA_020722645.1 Acetofilamentum sp.
TTATTTACAAAATTTTAATTACATGATTATTAACTTAAAACTTCAATTTAGGTTAATAACCGTGATTTTTTAAAAATTAAAGTTCGTATTACTTTTTCATGTGTAAATAATTTTGTAAGTTGTTGGTTTATAATTATTTTCATTTTATTGGTGTGAGAACTTTAAGGTTCTCATGGGTGTTTCATCTTATTTCTCTTTTTGAAATTTTTACGGCAGGATTTCCATGATATATAAAATAAGGTTCTAAATCTTTTGTAGCAACTGAATTAACACCCAAAATTGAATGCGATTTGCACAAAATATTAGGATAGACAATACTTTTTGCCCCAATCCAGACCCCTTCTTCCAAAATAATTTTCCCTACGATAACATTAAACGTTGTTTTTAAATAATCATGACTTCCGGACAGCAACAAAGCCCCTTGTGAAATACAGCAGTTATCTCCGATTTCGACATCTGCAAGGTTATCTATCCAAACTTTTTCGCCTATCCAAGAATAATTTCCGATTTTTAATCGCCAGGGATATTTAATATTAACAGCAGGCTTAATAACAACCCCTTTACCAATTTTAGCACCATAAAGTCGTAACAAAAAAACTTTTAAACCACTAAAAGGATTGAGAGAATTTTTAAAAAAAAACTCATTAGTAAAATACCAAAAAAAACGTTTCATCGGATTAGCACCGATTTTGTATTCCGATTTATCGTATTTTGAAAGGTCAGTTTTTAAATAATTATTCATCAAACAATTTTTTTGTTTTTTCAATTAAATCTTGTTTTTTGACAAATTCCGAGGCAAAAATAAAACAATTTTTTGACATTTTATTGTAATCTTCACTTGACATTTTTACACATTTATTAATTACATCAATAAATTTAGCTTTATTGTTAAGGTCAATATCCCAGCCAATATTTTTTTCTTCAAGATTCTTCCACGGAGTATTGTTACTAGTAATTACCGGAGTCCCGGCAGAAAAGCTCTCTAAAATGCTGTGCCCGAAATTTTCTCCTAATGATGGCATAAATGAAAAATGATATTTTCGGAAAGTTTCAATGACTTTGGCAGATTCAATTGCTTGAAAATAACTGACTTGAATATTTTGAGGCAAATTATCAATTATTTTTTTACATTCATTCCAGTAAACTTCATCATTAATGCTACCAAACAAATCAAAGTTGATTTTGAAATCCTTTATTTGAGCCAAAATCTCAAAAGTATATTTTGTGTTTTTTTCCTGTGAAATCCTTGCGATTGATACTAAATTAAGTTGATTTTCCTTTTTAATTTTATTAAAATCGGTAATATTTTCAATTTTACGAGGTAAATTTGGAATTACCGATATATTTGAGTTTCCGGTAATTTTCAAAATATCAGTTTTCTCATCATAATTAGTAGCGTGAAATTTGACATTTTTGTAAAAACCTTTTATTTTTGCGTATAACAAGAACACTTTTTTTTTCAGACTTTTTCGCGAAAAAGCGTGTTCAGACAACATTCCTCTTGCACTTATGATAATTTTCTTTTTCATTTTCTTTACTACGAGCAATGGCAATATTGAAAAAAAATAAGAATAAATACCATTAATATATGCTATGTCGAAATTTAAACCTTTTATTAAAGTTGTAATATTTTGTTTTGAAAGTTTTTGTTTTGAAAAATAAAAAACAAATAAATTATCAGAAAAATTTATCCATTCATCTGATTTAATATCTTTATAAGGTTCTGTTTCTAAATAATCTGTATCTGAGGTAACGACATAAAACTCAAAAAAATCTTTCAAATTTTCGATAATATTTACAACCGAAGTAATAGGACCGCCGGCTTTGTATCCGGGCAAAAACCAATCTATAAAAACTAATATTTTTTTTTTATTCTGCTGCATTTTTTATTATTTCATTGTAAACTTTACAGTACATTTCGGCAATTTGTTTACATCTGTATTTTTTTACATTTTCAAAACCTTTTTCAACAATAGTATTTCTTAAATCTTGATTTGAAATAACCTGATGCACTGCTTCACTGATGTCGAAAACATTAAAAGGATTTACAGTCATTGCCCCCTCTCCTGCTACGTAATTCATCGGTTGCAAATTGGAAGTAATGACAGGAATACCTGTGGCTTGTGCTTCAAGAATCGGAATTCCAAAACCTTCATATAAACTAGGAAATAAAAGTAAATCAGACTCTTTGTAAATACTTACGAGTTTGTCAAATTCAAGATTGTGAAAATTTTCAAATTTCAGTTTATAATCAATCAATTTATTGTGTTGAGATTCAGATAATTTGCCAATAATAAAAACTTTGCATTTTATATTTTTCAGAGCCTCGATAATTCTGTCAAGATTTTTATTTTCTTTTGTTCCAACTACTAAAATATTTGGTTCTGCAGAGTTGAATTGTCTATCAGTTTTTTGGAATTTGTCAGAAACACAATTGGGAATAATTTTAATTTTATAAGGATTTATTTTAAACTTTTTAATTAATTCATTTTTTGAAAATTCTGAGATAACAGTTATCTTTTCGACTCTTTTTAAAGGAATTTTAAACCAAAACAGTCCTATAATCATTTTTTTTAACCAAGTCCCTTTCATTGCCGAACCAATATCGTGAATTGTAATAACAGTGTTTTCTTTGGGAAGCCCTAAAGAAATATAATTTACATCTCCGGTAATATGATTTATTAAAGACTTATTTTTTCTGGCAAAAAAAACATTTTTTATTCTACGCAAAAAACCTGTATGATAAGGTAAATATACATTTGAAAAGTTAAAAATCGGTTGTAAATGAGATTGAAAATTGTTAAATAATTCTTCTATACTGTGAAAATTTTCTGACTTCTTTCTAAAAAAGAACTTTATTTCATATTCCATTTTATAAAATTAAAAATCTTAACCTTTTAGAGCTTCCGCACCGCCTACAATTTCAAGTATTTCGTTAGTTATTGCCGCTTGTCTGGCTTTGTTATAGCTTAAATTTAGTTGTTTTAAAATTTCCATTGCATTATCAGTAGCTTTATGCATTGCTGTCATTCTTGCACCCTGTTCAGAAGCAAAAGAATCCAATATAGTCTTAAAAAGCTGAGTTGTAACTGCTTGTGGAATAATTGCATCAGTTAAAGAATGAATATTGGGTTCAAAGATATAAATACTTTTATCTTTTGTTTCAGGCGGCATCTCAACCGGTAAAAATTTTTCTGTTATAACTTCCTGACTTGCAGCATTTTTAAAACTGTTATAAATTATATCAATTCTGTCAAATGTGCCTACAACAAATTCGTTCATCAATTCTTCCGTAATTTTCAGAATATAAGAATACTCCAATTTATTGTAGATGTCAATGTCATGCTTGTAGATGTTAAGTTTTTTACGTCTAAAAGAATCAAAACCTTTTTTCCCTATTGCATAAATAAAAATATTTTCAGGTTTAATACCAAGAGCTATATTTTCTTCAACTGCCAAAAAAACTCTTTTCTCAACATTTGAATTAAAAGCACCGCAAAGACCTCTATTTGATGTTATTGCAATTATCAGAACTTTTTCTACATTTTTTGTAGTAAAAAACAAGTTTTCGTATTTTTCTTCCTGAACCGTGCTTAAAAGATTAGATAATAGCAGATGAACTCTGTATGCATAAGGTCTGAAAGCAAGAATAGAATCCTGAGCCTTTTTTAATCTTGCGGCAGCTACCATTTTCATCGCACTTGTAATCTGTTTGGTAGTCTTAACAGTTGAAATACGTGTTCTTAATTCTTTTAAATTTGCCATTTGTAATCAATTATGATAATTCGCACATTACATACTATATCTTTCTGCCAATTCAGAAGCAATTTTAGTTAATTTTGCTTCAATTTCTTCGTTGATAATACCTTTTGACAAAGAATCGTAAATATCTTCTTTATGTTGAACTTCAATAATATCCAGCAATTCCTTTTGATAATCTTTTATTTTATTCAAGGGAATAGTTTTAAGTAAATTGTTTACTCCGGCGAATATAATTGCAATTTGTTGTTCAACTCTAAAAGGATGGAATTGAGGTTGTTTTAAAATTTCAACATTTCTTCTTCCTTTTTCCAAAATTGATAGCGTAGCAGCATCTAAATCGGAACCGAATTTAGAAAATGCTTCAAGTTCACGATATTGAGCCTGAGATAATTTTAATGTTCCGGCAACCTTTTTCATAGCTTTAATTTGTGCACTTCCTCCTACTCTTGAAACAGAAATACCGACATTTATAGCAGGTCTGATACCTGCGTTAAATAAATCGGCTTCTAAATAAATCTGACCGTCAGTAATAGAAATTACATTTGTTGGAATGTATGCAGAAACGTCCCCGGCTTGGGTTTCAATTATAGGCAAAGCTGTAAGCGAACCACCACCTTTAATCATTGATTTTATGCTATCAGGAACATCATTCATCTGTTTTGCTACATTATCATTTTCGATAATTTTCGCAGCACGTTCTAATAATCTTGAATGAAGATAAAAAACATCACCCGGATATGCTTCACGTCCCGGTGGTCGTCTTAGCAAAAGAGACACTTCTCTGTAAGAAACAGCTTGCTTTGATAAATCATCATAGATTATTAAAGCGTGTCGTCCGGTATCTCTGAAAAATTCACCGATAGCAGCACCTGCATAAGGAGCATAAAATTGCAAAGCAGCAGGTTCCGATGCAGTAGCAGAAACTATTATTGTGTAAGGCATTGCACCATATCTTTCCAATGTTTTGGCAATACTTGCAACAGTCGAGCCTTTTTGTCCTACTGCAACATAAATGCAGTAAACAGGTGTTCCTTTGTCGTAAAATTCTTTTTGATTTATTATTGTATCAACTGCAATTGCCGTTTTGCCTGTCTGTCTGTCTCCGATAATCAACTCACGCTGACCTCTGCCGATCGGAATCATTGCATCAATAGCTTTAATACCGGTTTGGAGTGGCTGTTTAACAGGTTGTCTGAAAATTACACCGGGAGCTTTTCTTTCAAAAGGCATTTCGTATAAAGAGCCTTCGATATGACCTCTCCCGTCGATTGGTTCTCCAATTGTGTTTATAACTCTGCCTAAGAGACCTTCCCCAACATTAATAGATGCAATTCTTCTTAATCTTTTAACTGTATTTCCCTCACGTATTCCTTCTGATGTTCCAAGAAGAACAGCACCAATGTTATCTTCCTCGAGATTAAGAACAATTCCTTTTGTACCGTTCTCAAACTGAAGCATTTCATTAGCTTCAACATTGTTCAAACCGTAAATACGAGCTATACCGTCACCAACCTGAAGAACTATTCCAACTTCATCAAGATGAGTTTGGCTTGTAATACCAGCTATTTGTTGTTTTATGATTTCGGATACTTCCGATGGATTTATTCCGGACATTTATATAATTTTTTTAAAATTATTAAACTACTTTTTTGTTAATTCTTGTTTTATTTGATGTAATTGATTTTTTATGCTAACATCAATTTGTTTATCATCAACTCTTAATTTAAAACCACCAATTATTTCGCTATCAACTATATTACTAATTTCAATTTTAGAACTTAAGGCTTGTAACAATATATTAGAAATTTGTTGTTTTGTGTTTTCGTCAATAATCACCGCCGTTGTTAACTGAACTTCTTTTATATGAAAAAAATTTCTGTAAAAATTCAAAAAATCCAATGTAATCATTTTCAGATAAACTTCTCGTTTATTTTTGGTCAGAAGTTTTAAAAAATCAAGGCTGTTTTTGCTTATGGTATTCCTAAAAATTGTTTCAAACAAAGATTGTTTAGTAGATACAGGGATGACAGGACTTTGCAGAAACTCGTTAAAATCTTTAAGTTTACAGGCTTCATTTAAAACCAAAACATCACTTCGAATTTGTTCGATTAACTTATTTTCTAATGCGAAATAAAAAAAAGCTTTTGCGTATCTTACCGATATTTTACTTTGGTTCATTAAAATAGTTGAAAGTTATAAAGTTGAAAGTATAATATTAATTTTATTAAACTTTTTAACTCGCATATAAGTTGAATAATTTAATTAATTTCTGAAATCAATTTCATTAACAAGTGTATTTATATAACTTATATGTGATTGCTTGTCTGCAAGTTCTTTCCTTAAAATCTTTTCGGAAATATCAATTGTCAGTTCGGCAACTTTGCTTTTAATTTCCTGAATTGCTAAATTCTTTTCAGTTTCAATTTGAATTTTTGCTTCAGTAATAATTTTCAGAGCTCTTTCTTTAGCTTCGGTTTCTGCTGCTCTAATCATTTTTTCTTTAGTCTCGTGAGCTAACTTAAGTAAATTTTCTCTTTCAAGTCTAGCTTCAAAAAGAAATTTTTTATTTTCTTCTCTGATGTAATCAGCTTCTTTTTTAGCTTCCTTAGCTTCGTCAAATGCTTTTTGAATACTATCTTCTCTGTTTTTTATCATTTTTAAAATCGGTTTCCATGCAAATTTGACAAGGAGCCAAAAAGTCACACCGAAACTTAAAAGCATCCAAAAAAGCAAACCGGTATCTGGAACAACTAATCCCATATTATTTAGTTATAAAGTTTATAATGTTTGTAGACATTGAGTGCAAAATCTGTACTTGTTATATATATAGATAAAAAAATCAAAAACGGAAGAGGACGAACCTCTTCTCGTTTAATCAGCAGATTCTTGTTAATTCCAATAATAACCAATCGTTATTAAAATTCAGAATTAAACAAAAAGAATCAAGAAAGCCACAACAAGAGCAAAGAAAGCAACACCTTCGATAAGAGCAGCAGAAACAATCATATTTGATTGAATATCCTTTGCAGACTCAGGTTGTCTAGCAATAGCTTCCATAGCACTTGAACCGATACGACCAATACCAAAAGCGGCACCTAAAACAGTCAATGCAGCACCTAAACCGGCGCTCATTTTTGCTAAATATTCACCATTTGCAGCACCGTCTAATAGATTAGTCAAAGTTGAAAAAAGTTCCATGTTAATTAAGTTTATAAAGTTTGTAAAGTTTTAGAGACGTTGCATGCAACGTCTGTACCGTTTATAAAGTTTTAAAGTTTTAGGACGATGTATGCAACGTCTGTAAAATTTGTTAAATTAAAATTATATATATATATTTAATGCCCTTCTTCGACTGCAAAACCGAAGTAAATTGCAGAAAGTAATGTAAATACATAAGCTTGAATAAAGGCAATAAGTAATTCTAATAATGTATCAAAAATTGTAAAAATAATAGCTAACGGAGAAACTAAATATCCGACAACCGCATTTATAGCACCAAATATAAAAATCAGTCCAAAAAACGCAAGCATTACAACGTGTCCTCCTATAATGTTTGCAAAAAGACGTACCATTAAAACGAAAGGTTTAATGAATAAACCTAATATTTCTATTATCGGCATCAAAGGAATTGGAACCTTAAGCCACCAAGGTACAACCGGTGACCAAAAAACATGTTTCCAATAATGTTTATTCCCTGCAAACGTTGTTGTTGCCAAAGTAAATAATGCCAAAATCATTGTAATGGTAACATTTCCGGTTAAATTTGCACCTGCCGGAAAAATTGGAATTAGTCCTAATAAATTGTTCAGAAAAATAAAGAAAAAAACAGTTAATAAGTAAGGCACAAATTTTTCATATTTTTTCCCTATTGATATTTTTGCGACATCATCTCTGATAAAGATAATTAACGGTTCTAATAATGATTGTAAACCTTTGGGCGGTTTATCAGGATTTTTGTTGTATCTTTTAGCTGTAGATGTGAATACCCAAAGTAAAATGACACAAGATATGATAACAGCAAGTGCATTTTTCGTAAAAGAAATATCAAAAGGTCTTATAACAGTTCCATCAGACAAAGTTTCCATTATTTTGCCTTTATACATTCCCTCATCGTGATTAATATGAAAATTCAAATAAGAATGATGTTCATTATGCAATTTATTAGACATAAAAACAACAATGCCATGTTTTTGTTTGCTGTACAAAATAACAGGCAAAGGAATGGAAATGTGTTTTTTGCCTATTTGGGTTATATGCCAATCATAAGAATCCGAAATGTGTTCAATAATGAAATTTCCGACATTTAATTTTTCTTCTTCTTCTTCATGTTCTTGAGATTTCAAAGAAAAAGCAAGCAATACGAAAGCAATTATTAAAACTAATTTGAATTTCATTATTGAATTTTATTTTTGAGCAAAGTTAAAAAAAAATCAAACAAACAAAAATTATTGCAAATAAAATTTCAATAAAGAAGTAATATACTGATATTGAAAATTTAATATTAAATATCGCTCTATTCCGCAATATTAAGATGCTGATATAAATATAGTCCGTAGGACTA
>DYKL01000636.1 GCA_020722645.1 Acetofilamentum sp.
AAATTTTCTATGGTATTACCAAACGTTGTCGGAACATCCGCTTCAACTTTAATAACATCCAAATTCGCATCGCTTTTCTTTTTCAACTCATTAATCAACTTAAACAACCAGCTCGCATGTTCTTTTTCATTTTCCGCCGTAATAAGAAAAATTTCAGCAATCTGCTCAAATCCTTCTTTTCTGGCAATTTTAGAATACATTGCGTATCTGTTCCTTGCCTGACTTTCTCCCGTAAATGCCACTGCCAAATTTTTTATTGTGTTTTCCATTTTCGCAAAATTTAAATTTTATTGTAACTTAGGGATATATTTTTAAATTAAACACCTATATTAAATTAAACAAAATTAAACAAAATGCCTTATTTTCTTACTATTGGCGATGCATCCGAATTAAAAGGATTTGTTCTCATGTAAAGCGAGAATATGTATGGATACTCCTTCTTTAAATTTCCCATATATTCAATCCACTGGTGAGCCAGCAAAGCATACGCCCTTTCAATATCTTTGGCAAGATGTTCAAGGTCAGATTCGGGTAAATTTTTAAAGTCATTGCGGTAGTTTAATTCCTGCGTTAGATGATAAACAGCATGAATCATATCGGTAAAATTTTCATGCTCTAGTATAAACGAACTTTCAAGGAGCCCGACTAAAAAATCCCTTTTTTGATAGAGAAAATCATTTAAGTGTTCAAAGTCAATTTTCTTATAGTCAATTTTGTAACCATAACGCTCAATTTTTTTGCTGACTTCAATAAATTTTTTATTATCCCAATCTTCGAGGACTGCAATGTCGCTTTGAATTCTCCCTGATTTTATATCGGCACAGGAAATTTTACTTAAAAGAGTATTTCCGACCTCACTGAAAAATGCTCCAAACAGGGAGTTCATTTTTTTAAGTTTAGCTTGTTTTTCTCTTTCACTCAACAAAGCATTTATTATAAGTGTTACTAAAAAAACCTCTATAAAAACAAATGCAAGGTCACTAAGCATAAAAATTTCTATGTGGTGCAAGTCCCCAAATATCAAATAGTGTATGAAATAAACCGATGCGGATAAAATAAGCAATAATATTCCAAATTTAAATTTCCATATTAAATCCTTCATTTTAAATTTATTTATTTTAAAAATTTATTTTTTTATCAAAAGTTTCCCATTTCATAAAACAAGTGTGTTGAAATGGAATGGTCGCCAGATTACGTCAATTTATCATCAAAAATTATATTGTGCCTGGTAATAAATTTGCAAAAAATCCAATATTTTAGCAAACTTTGGACACCCTTTTAAA
>DYKL01000637.1 GCA_020722645.1 Acetofilamentum sp.
TTGCAAAAGGCGGGCAAACTTACTCGGAGAGGTCTTAATTTGCATTATTGCTAACTAACCGCCGTATTCGTGCCCCGAACATTATTGCGACAGCAATACCGGAGTGAGAGGTCTGAGAGTGAGCAATCTTGCTCATTCTCTTCCTACTCGATTATGTGCTTATTTTTCAATTTATTGTATCGTTTCTAAATCAAGTTGAAATTCTTTCAATGTTTTTAAATAATTAAGTTGTTCTTGGGTTAATCCTGTCAAATCAATTATTTCTTTATCTGTATAATTCTTTTTTAACATTGAAAAAGCAATTCGTTTTTTCTCGGTTTCTATTCCTTCTGTTTTTAAACGCATTGCAGTTGAAACAAATTTTTCTCCTGCTTTTGGTGATATTGTTCTCATTTTTTCTACGATTTTTTTGGTTTCTAAATTTGTTGCATAATACAAATAGGAAATTATTGTTTCAAAAAAACTCTCGCCTTGTTCGGTTTGAAGTAATTGATTTATATTAGCAAAGAATTTTTCTGTTTCTTGAATAATTTTCTGTTCGTCATATATATTTTTCAAAATCAAAATACCCATTTGTAATTGCAAGTTACTGAATAATTTGATTATTTCATCATCTGTATAATTAGAAGTGTCAATTAGTTGATAATCAAAATTTGGGATGAATTTTTTTAAATCATTGTCAATTTCTTTAAAATAATCATTTAGATTTTTTTTAGTCCATTTTTTTTCGCCGTGATAAAAAATTATTGGAATTACGGGTGTAAGTTCTTGTTTTTGTTTAATTTGGGTTTCCCAAATTTTTAGCATATATCCTAACAATTGGAAATGGGGAAATGTTTCGGTATAACTTTTGTGTTCAAAAAGTAGTGAAATTTTAATTTTTGTTGAAGCTCCGTATTTACAGCTATAAACAATATCAGAATAGTTTGTTTTTAATTTGCTGTCGATATATTCTGTTTTGTCTAATTCAAGAGATTGTAAATCAATTTTTTTAGAAATTTCAATTGGAAAAATTTTTGCAATAAATTCGCTAACTTCTGCTTTTTTTGAGAAAAGTTCTATAAAAAATCTATCGTGAGAATTTATTAAATTTTTATCAACTTGTTTATCCATTAATTTAAGTTTTTTCTTTAAAATTTTATCGCAAATATACTAATTTTTTTATTCATTTTCAATTAAGTATTCCAAAATTTCGTCTGACTTCAATAGCACAACCGGGTAGCGTAAGCCCCTAAGAACCGTACGTGCGACTTTACTCATTACTTATCTTTCTTTTAATGGTA
>DYKL01000142.1 GCA_020722645.1 Acetofilamentum sp.
TTTTCATTCTATTGGTGTGAGAACTTTAAGGTTCTCATGGGTGTTTCATCTGTATAAATTCATCTGTATAAATTTTAAAGTTAGTTATTTTGCTTCTAATGTAGTTATTTTTAATTTGAATTTTCCGTTGTCCTTTGCAGTTGCACCAACAACACCTATAACAACTTTATACGGATCATAAAGCGATGATAAGGTTACACTTCGTGTGTGGTCTTGTGTTTTACCCACTTTTTGATAGTCCCATTTATAATCAGCCTCGCAAGCAGTACAAGAAGAAATGTTTGGAGGTAAATCCTGATTAGTTGTACCAACCTGATAAGCCCATAAACTAAAGTTTTGATTTACGTTGTCTGGAATAACTTCAATTTTCATTTCGACATAAGTTGGCATATCAACAATGTAAATGATTGTGTTACCTCTGAATTTTGAGTTCTGAGTAGCAGGAAAACAAGCCATGCTGCTTTTTGAAGCCCAACTGAGGTCGTTTATTACCACGCCTTCGCTAAGGTCGCCGCTGTAAGTGATTGCTTTACCTTTTTCGCAAGAGGCTTTGTACATTTTAAGAGGTTTCTGCACAGTATTTTCCTGCACTTCGGCTTTCATTTCTATTTTTAAAGTATAAGAGCCGGAAGTAAGACCGTCAGCACCGGCAACACCTATTACAACATTGTAAGGTTCATACAAAGAGCTAAGATAAATACTTCTTGTGTGGTCTTGAGTTTTGCCTGCTTTGGGGTAATCCCATTTATGTTCAGCTTCGCAAGCAATACAGCTCGGCAAATTGGGTACGGTTGAATAATTTGAAGTTCCGATTTGATAAGCATAAATGCTGAAATTAGCGTTTTTGTCATCGGGAATTACAGTAATTGTCATTTCTGCATAAGTAGGCATTACCATTGAATACAAAACATGATTACCTCTGAACTTTGTGTTTTGAGTTGCAGGGAAACAAGCGTTTGAACTTGACGATGCCCAGCTTAGGTCGTCCATTTTGGAGCCATTAGACAAATTACCTTTTATTGTAAAAACCTGATTTGCTTTTACGTCTAAATTTGTTACATGCGAAGGAAATTGTGAATACATAATTGAAATTGTAAAAATTGCCAAAATTGTTGTTAAAATTGTTTTCATTTTTAAAAGATTTAATTAGTTTTTAATAGTTGGTTTAATACAAAAAATTAAGGTCTAAAAGAATTAAAAAATTTGTTTACATCTGTTGCAGGAGCATAAGCACTATTGTTTTTAACAATAAGGTTATAGATATTTGCACCTTTTACACAAACTTTTAAATCTGCATATATTGTAGAGTTGTGCAATTTAATAATTTTGTAATCATAAGTAGCTGCATGTTTTAAAGGCGGATATGTAGCGGGTTTTGCAATACCGTTACTTGTGCAGAAAATGTCAATTTCGTCGTTAATAACTTTGTCGAAATTTGTGAGTGCAGAGCTGGTTTTAATACCGATAGCAACAAATTCAGGATGTCCGGCAGCAACTTGTCGGGCAGTCGTCATCGGGCTGTGTGTAATTGGGTGTGTGCCTGTTACAACCGCCGGAGTGTTGGGCATATCAACCGAAAAGCCTGTCAGAGCATCGGTGTAACGCAGCCACAAAGTTGAAAAAGACATCAGAAAAATGGAAACTAAAAGAACCGGAAGTAATTTTTTTGTTTTCATAAATTTAATTTTTAAAGTTTTAAAATTTAATTTTCAAAACAAATAACGGAAGAAAAAATCTGAAAGTTAAAAAACAGATGTTTAAAATGAGCAATTTGTACAAATGTGATGTATAAATTTATCCTAATCTTTTTATTTTCAATGGATTATGGAAATAGTTTACAATTTTAAAATGGGGTTGTTTTTCACAGAATTTTTGAATTATTTTTAAAAAAAGAAGGGGTAACTCCGGTAAATTTTTTAAAAGCGGTATTAAAAGTTGCTTTTGAATGAAAACCAACCGACTTGGCTATTCCTTCAATTGTATAATTGTCAAAATCGGGATTAATGAGCATTTTTCGGGCTTCTTTTACTCGGAATTCATTTATAAAATTATTGAAATTGGTTTTAAAATGGTCGTTAATAATTTGAGAAAGGTAGTTTCGGTTTGAGTTTAATTCTTTTGCAAAATCGTTGATTGTAAATTGTTCGTTCAGGAAATATTTTTTTTCTTCCATTAAAGTAATGATATTGTCAATCAGCTTTTTTTTCTGCGTTTCGTTCAGATTTGTATCTGAGTATTTAGGAATGTCTTTTTCTTTATTTTCGGTGGTTTTCAAAATCAGTTTTTCTTTTTCAATATCTGATTTCGCAAGTTTTATATTTTGCTCAACAAGAGCCAGATACGATTTTTGTTTTTGAATATAAAGAATTATAAAAATTACGGCAAAAATTAAAGTCAGAAAAGAAATTGTAACAGCCGTTAAAAATTTTTTCTTTTTGTTCTGAATTTCAAGGTCTTGAATAAGAACTTTTTGACGATAAATTTCAAGTTCGGCTTCGGTTCTTTCAGTTTCGTATTTTGTTTGAATTTCAACAATTTGTTTGTGAACGTCAAGATTAAACAAAGTATCTTTGGTTTGCACATATTTTTTAAAATATAATGCTGCTTCTTTAAAATGATTTGCGTCAAAATAAGCATTTGCAAGAACAAAATAACTTTGAGATAAATTTACAAGAGGATAATCCAAATCTTTTATTTTCAATGATTCCAGAGCATATTTTACGGCTTTTTGAGCTTGATTATTTTTTGAATAAAAACCGGCAAGATTCGTTTTTACAGTAAAAATTCCGAGTTTGTAATTGATATTTTCCGATATTTTCAAAGATTCGAAAAATAATTTTTCGGCTTGTGGCATTCTATTGAAATACAGATACATAAGTGCTTTGTTTTGAAGCACTGATACTAATTCTTCGTTGTTATTGATTGAATCATAAATATAAATAGCTTTATCGAAATAAAAAACTGCATTTGAAGTATCATATAAATCGCTGTAAATTAGTCCAATATTTGCATAAACAGAGGCAATATCATCAAAATTATCTGTTTGTTCGTATAATTTTAGAGCTTCAAAAAATTTATTTAAAGCCTCCTGATAATTTTTTTGTTCCCAATAAACAATTCCAATGTTATTTGTTGTGTTTGCTACGTTTTTTGTGTATTTTTCAGGGTTTAATAAATTTATTACCTGTTCAAAACTTTCTATTGCTTTTTTGTAATTTCCCTGCGATTTGTAAATAAGTCCCAGATTATTGAAAACCTTTGATTTTAAAAGAGTATCGTCAGAATTTTTAAGAAATTCAGAAGCCAGGTTATAATGAATAAAGGCACTGTCGTAATTTCCGTAATAATAATGACTTGCACCAATGTTTATACAACATTTGGCAGCACAAACAGAATCTCCGAATTCGATGAAGTAAGGCAGAGCAAGTTTGTAATACAAAAACGAAGAATCGTATAAGTATTGGTTGTCGAGAATTTTGGATTTTTGAAAATAAAGTTTTGCAAGTAAATATTTGT
Source organism: Acetofilamentum sp. (assembly GCA_020722645.1). Lineage (GTDB taxonomy): Bacteria > Bacteroidota > Bacteroidia > Bacteroidales > JAFGUD01 > JAFGUD01. The sequence goes on from DYKL01000142.1 coordinate 3,517, forward strand.
TTTGAATTTTTTTTGCCCTGATAATGCAACTGTCAATATATTTCTGTGCGTTTTCAACATCTGAATTTGTTATAAATTTTGATATTGATAAACATTTTACAACATAATAATTATTTGTAAAACGCTCTTGAAAATTCTGAGAGAATAAAAAAATATGGCTAAATGTTAAAAAAAATAATAATAAAAATTTCATAATTCATCTATAATTTTTTTATTGCAAACTGTTGAATTTTTATATTTGTTGTTAGTGCTAAAAAAATGCAAAGTCGTTTTTATCAGCATTTCTGAATTTACAAAAATATAGCCAAAAATATGATTTTGTTTTAGATTTAATCATTTATTTTAACTCAATATAAAATCAAAAGAAAGTCTTCATTAATTGTATATCATGGTGTAAAAACGGGTAAATATTAAAACATAAAAAAGGCAACTTATAGCTGCCTTTTTATTTTAAATAAGGTATGAAAAAACTACTATGCAAGTATATAACTAAAAATTTACATATAAAAGTACATACGTGTCCACTCGTTTTTTAGTAATAGTTTTTTTAGCATACTTTATTATATCGTTTTATTTTTTTAAAAATCAGATGCTTTTTATAGTTGCCGGTATTTACAATAAAATGAAAAATTAAAAAATAATATATTGATTTTTAGTTGTTTAATTGTTTAAAACTATTTTAAAACACTTTTTGAAAAAATACTTATAAAAAATTTAAACTAATAAAATATTATGTTTTTTTATGACAAAATATTTTTTAATTAATTATCAGGGCTTTTTGCATAACAAAATCATCTCCGGAAATTTGAACAAAATAAATTCCTTTTTCTAAATCAGCAACATTTATACGCGTTACGTCAGAGTTAAGACTGCTATTTTTAAGAACTTTCCCTGTAATGTCAATAACTTTTACATTGTCAAATTTGAAGTTGTCTGCAGCAATATTAACAAACACCTGTGCTGGATTAGGATATATATCAAATTTAAAACAGTTAATAACTTCAACAGAAGTAACAACATTAGCATTGATATTGAATATTTCGCTCATTTTGTATCCATCGCAAATCCTTACAGGAATTGTTAAAGGACCAATATAATCTTGTTCGGGCTGTATTTCATTATAGTTAGATGTCAATGAATAATGTTCACCGTCATAAACCATCATACAAAATCCGTTGGGATATGTATCGTCCTCATCTTGAACGTTTAAATCATCAAAAAAGATATATCTTGGTTGATTAACCTGTACATTTACAGCATTTTGTGAAATAATTTCAGGAGCAATATCGTCAGTTGATGCCATAATCTGTATGTCATCAAAATAAAAACCATCATATTCAACATATTCATCAGAACCAAGTTCAAATTTGATTTTAATATTATTAGAAATGTAATCGCTGATATCAGCAGTTTGGTTAATCCAGTCTTTTTGTGTCCCATCAAAAACAGGTTCGTTATATGGTTGAACACCTCCATTTCCAGTTATTGTATTTTCTGTAGTAAGAGGATTCCAACTGATACCTCCGTCATCTGAAACAGAAACTTGGACATAATCCCAACCAGCTTCAATTTCCCATTTCGCCCAAAAGCTCAAAATAGCATTTTCTACGTTTGAAAGGTTCATTGAATTTGAAGTGATTGTATTTGTTTGGCCAGACTGATAATCGCCTGATGGAGAATCAGTTATGCTATTGTTTTCGGAATGATAGTCAGAATTTGTAGTGTTCCATGCAGATGAATTCCAGTTTGTCATATCTTCGCAAGCATCATTCATGAAAATTTCGGATTTTTGAATTTTTTTTGTGATATTTTTTTGTTCAACAAAGTTGCCGTTGTCAATATTTATTGTTATTACAAACTCATCGCCGTATGCAACCTGTTCGTTTAAAGCATAATAAATCGAATCAGTTCTTGTTTCAAACAAACCGTAATCTTCAAAAAACAAAGTATCCGAAAAAATTATATTTTCACCCGATAAATAAACTTTAAATGTTGCATTTGTATCCAATCCGACAAATTTTACATCAACACTGGAATATCCGCAACGTTTTGTGAAAATTTCAGATGCGTCGATTATATATGCATAAGGACCGGCAAGCAAAGCCTGTAAATAATTCATTTCAAAATTACCTTCGCACAAAGGAATTATTCTGTCTTGTGTAGGCCAAAAATTGTCGTCATAAGAACCGGTTTCAGCAGTAAAAGCATATATTCCGTGTGTTTTGTATGCCCAGTCATTTGCCTCACCGTTTACTGTGTATGACAATAAATCCCATGCGTGACCGCAAGCAAAATTATTATATTGTGTCATAATTTGAGCATAAGTTTCAAAAAGTTCAAGTTCCGGATTTACTGCATCTTCTGAATATCCATAAGGATAAAGCATAAGATTGCTGTATGTGTGATGATTATTTAAAATAAGAAATTCATTGTTTGAAATGAATTCCATCATAGCCTGTACTTCAGGCTCAGAACCTTCTGAAGGTCCTCTGTATGTTTCATCGTCTGGATTTCCTGAAGAACCATAGTCGTCAATCCCCCACATATATGGATAATTCCTGTTTATGTCCACTCCATAAGTTCCGTCTCCGTTGTTTCTCCTGTTTTTCCTGAACATTCCGCCTCCGTTTGGGTTGGTTTGCTGATTGTATAAATATCCGTCAGGATTTACAATCGGTACAAAATACAATTCAAAATTATCAACTATATATTGGGACATAGGATCAGTTTCGTAATTTTCGAGTAGATACCACATATAATAAATCAAGTGCATCATTGACATAGGCTCTCTTGCGTGGTGCATACCGGTGTATAAAAGTTCTGGTTCTTCTTCGTTTGTCTCGGGGTTATCTGAAATTTTTACGTAATAAATAGTGTTTCCTTCGTGTGTGGTAAATGTTGATGAAATGCTTTGTTTAACGGTTATCAGATTTGGGTATAAAGTTCTCATTTGGTCTAATTCAGCAAGCATTTCGCTGTTGGTCAGATAACCTCCCATTGTCCCGAGATTAAAATTTTCAGGTGTTTTTTCGGTTCTGATAACAGGCGATGATTCTGCATTTCTTTTAACATAATAATCTGCGACATCAGAAATAAGCAGTTCGTATAAAATATTGTTTTGATGAAGTTTCTGAATATCAGTTTCTGAAATTTCTAAAATTAAACTGTTTTTTAATTGATAGGCATCATCTATTGGTATTCCAAGAACAGATAATTCTGAAATAATATTTTTATCTATATTAATCTTGATTCTGGAAAATTTTTCCTGAGCATTAAGATTAAAATTGTGAACTATAAAAAAGGATAAAATTATTAAAAAATTTTTTATAATTGACATATTTTTAATATTTTGGGATTTGTATTTATTTAAAAAAAGTAGATAATCATTTTAATTGAACGTTGCACTAATAAAATATATTATTAAAAAATTTTTTTATTTTGAAAAATGACATATCTTTGTAAAGCAGAATTTACAAAAAATATTATTAAATGGCAAAAATACTTGTTATTGATGACGAAAAGTCTATCCGCGATGCATTAATAGAAATATTAACCTACGAACATCACGAGGTAGCTGATGCAAAATCGGGATATGAAGGGTTGGAAAAAATTGAAAACGAAAAGTTTGATGTAGTGCTATGTGATATTAAAATGCCTAAAATGGATGGTATCGAAGTTTTAGAGCAGGTACATACAAAATATCCTGACATTCCTGTTGTTATGATAACCGGTCACGGATCTGTAGAAACTGCTGTTGAGGCTCTTAAAAAAGGTGCTTATGATTTTATAGAAAAACCGCTTGACATTAACCGTTTGCTTGTTTCAATAAGAAATGCAGGAGAACATAAAGAGCTTGTCAGGGAAACAAAAACACTTAAAAGAAAAATTCAAAAGACTTACGATATCGTTGGAGAAAGTGATGAGATTATCAAAATTAAAAACATAATTGACAGAGTTGCTCCAACCGACGCAAGGGTATTGATAACCGGCGAGAATGGTACCGGAAAAGAACTGGTTGCAAGATGGATGCATTTAAAAAGTTCACGTGCAGAAAATCCTTTCGTTGAAGTAAACTGTGCCGCTATTCCTTCTGAACTAATTGAAAGTGAACTATTCGGACACGAAAAAGGCTCTTTTACATCAGCATATAAAAAACGCGAGGGTAAGTTTGAACAGGCTCACACTGGTACTATTTTTTTGGACGAAATAGGTGATATGAGCCTTGCTGCACAAGCAAAAGTACTTAGGGTTTTAGAAGAAAATAAAATTTTGCCGGTAGGTAGTAATAAACTTGTTAGTGTTAATGTCAGAGTCATTGCTGCTACAAACAAAAATCTTAAGGAAGAAATCAGCAAAGGTAGATTTAGAGAAGATTTATACCATAGACTGAGTGTTATAATAGTAAAAATGCCCACTTTAAGAGAACGAAAAGAAGATATTCCTTTATTAACAGAACATTTTACAAGCCTCATCACAAGTGATTACAATATGCCTGCTAAAAAATATACAAAAGAAGCACTTGAAGAACTTCAAAGCCTTAAATGGACAGGTAATATACGTGAATTCAGAAACGTTATCGAGAGACTTATGATTTTATGCGGTGATACTATAACTGCTGACGATATAAAGAGATATGCGTTACCAATAGAATAAAAAAAAAACGCTTTTGTTGAATTTAACAAAAGCGTTTTTTTATACTAAACCGCTTTTAAATTTGTAAATTGACACGGGTAGCTTTTTTGGATTTGTAATCATTATTGTCCGAAACCTTGTATTAAAAATTTGGCGTTAGCCTACT
>DYKL01000143.1 GCA_020722645.1 Acetofilamentum sp.
TCATATTCAATACTTTAAAAAGTAATGTATAAAAATTGCATTAAACTTAGGTTATGAGTATAATCTCTCAAAGAATATTTTTGGTTGCACATCAGAACTCTTATATTGAAAATCAATTTGTAGGTGAAATTGTAGTTAAATTTATTGATTAACAGATATTTTATAAGTCATATTTTAAACCAAAAACCAGAACATCATCAACTTGCTGTAGGTCTCCTTTCCATTTCAAAAAGTTATGTTCAACTATTCTGCGTTGTTCTTCCATTGATTTTCCCTGAATACTGATTAATAGGCTTTTAAATCTTTTGGCGTTAAACTTTTCGCCAGTATCTCCGCCGAATTGGTCTTGATATCCGTCAGAAAAACTGTAAATACAGTCGCCTTTTTCCAATTTTAGATTAATATTCTCAAAAGGTACTTCTTTAATGTAAATTCCAATTGGTTGTCTGTTAGCTTTGAGCTCAATTAAACCATAAGAAGGGTCGGCGGTTTCATCAAAAAACAGTTTAATGTTTTTTTCGTTTTCAATTTTCTGTTTAAAATCATCAGAAATTTTGTCAATATGTCTGACAATGTACAGAGAGTTATATGCGCCTGAATATTGCAAGTCGTTTGATTCTGTATCTACTAGATAAATTGCAATATCCATTCCGTCTTTCTGTTCGTTCAATTTACCTTCCTGATGGAGTGATGATTTTACTTTTTGTCTCAGTCTTTCGAGTATTTCCGCTGTGTTATCCAAACTTCTTCTGGTTACTATTTCATTAAGGAAAGATGTTCCGAGCATACTCATAAACGCACCGGGCACACCATGTCCTGTGCAGTCCGCCGCTACAACAACAATAAAGTTTTTCATCTGTTTAATCCAGAAATAGTCGCCACTGACAACTTCGTAAGGTCTAAATAGTACAAAATAATTATCTTTTAATATTTCCAGAAGTATTTCAGGCGAAGGAAGAACGGCTTGCTGAATTCTTTTTGCATAATGGATACTGGACATAATTTCTTTTCTTTGTTTATATTCAATGTCCCTTTGAGCTTCTATTTCAGCCTTGCTTTTTTCAATTTCGGCGGTTCTGTCTTTTATAATATCTTCGAGTCTTTGATTTTCTTGTTCTGCAATTTTCATTCTCCAGTCCACAAACAATTTTATCAAAAATCCCAAAACAACTACGTAAATCAAAATCGCCCACCATCGACGGTATAAAGGAACAAGTATTTTAAAAGAAAATTCAGTTGTTTCAATTGTGTTCCCAAACTGATCTTTTGCATAGATTGTCAGAACATAGTTTCCGGCGGGTAAGTTTGAATATTCTTTTGTTGAATAAGCAGACCATTCGGACTGTGCTTTATCAAATCCGGATAAAAAAGTGCTGTACATAACTTCACCTTTTGCAGGATAATATGGTGCGTAAAATTCAAATTTTAATGAGTTTTCTGAATATTTAATTTTTACCAGTTCCGGATTGATTATTTTCAGAAGAGAGTCGTTTTGTAAACACGTAATTTTGTCTATTACAACTTTAAAAGGAGTTTTGTGTTCAAATTTTTTGCTAATGTCATAAATTATCATAGATTCTATGCCTGTAAACCAAACATTTTTTTGATTTTTATCATAATAGAAATTTCTGATAGTATAATCGGAAACAGGCAAAAAATCATTGTTGAATAATTTGTAACCGTCAGTTGTTTTTTGAAGTAAGTTTACGTTTTTCTGACTTCCGTCTGTTATAAGATAATTTTCAGAATCAATTTCAAATAAATCGTAAATCCAGATTTTATTTTGATTTTCTCCCAAATTTAATTCATCAAAAGCAATTAAGGTGTCTATATTTTCAGTTTCTATAAAATTTCCTTTTTCAGAAGAAAAGAAAACTTTTCCGTTCAAAGAATTCAGATGAAGCGATATATAGTTATCACCGGTAGATATTTTTTTTATTTGTTTTGTATTATTATAAAATTTATAAATATTGTCGGGAGGTACTTCAATATAAATAACATCTTTTTGATAGTCTTTGGCAATTTTTAGAACATTCCCTTCAAAGCCGGTTATAGAATCAATAACAATAAGATTATCATCAACGATTTCTGCAATAAGAATTTTTGAATTTAGCCCTATGTAAATCAAATTTTCAGGTTCAGTTGGTTTTAAAAGGCAAAAAGTAAAATCTTTAATTGATGTTTCAATAAGATAGTTGTCTTTCAATTGTAATACTCCTGTTGGAGCAGCAATATATAAAATATTACCAAGCACCAAAGCATCTCGGCACGGTGTTTTCTCTGAAAATATCCTTGATATATTATTGTCATTCATTTTGAATAACCCGTCGTTGGTTGCAATGAAGAGATTATTGTCGAATTCGATTATTTTGTTCAGCTTCCCTTCAATACCGCTTATTTGGTTTGTTATGATTGACAAAGGATTGTTTATTTCAATCAAAGAGATGCCGTTGTCAGTTGCTACCCATATATTTCCTGCGATGTCTTTATAAACAGACTTTACAGCATTATCAACAAGAAGGCTTTTTTTGTCGATGTGTGACAGAATATTCAGATTTTCGTCTAAAAAATATACTCCTTGCACAGAGGTACCAATTAGTATTGTGTTTTCGTTAACTTTTACTCCGCAAGTAATAGAATTGTCAATGGCAAAAGAATTTATACCTTCATCAAAAGAAGTGATAATATTGTTTTTAAGTTTGAAGAAGCCCTGACTTTCTGTAGCGATAAGATACTCGTTACTTGTATTGTCAAGAGCAATCATTTTGACATCTACAATTTGTTCTAAACTCTTATCTTGGATTTTTTCGAATTTATTATTTTTAAAAATCGTTAAACCATTTTGGACAAGTGTGGTATCTTTTAGATTTTTTTCAAAAAACAGAAATAACTGTTCGTTTTCTAAAATAACATTATTTAATGTAGCGATAAATTCTATTGTTTCAATTTTTTTTCCATCATAAACAAACATTCTTTTTTTGTTGAAGAAATATGTTTTTTCAGAGAGATGTTTAACTGCAAAAATTTCATCAACGAAATCTTCTTTCATATTTGAATCAACAAGCGTTTTATATTTATACTGTCCGAATTTGTCTTTTTTTATGTAACCGAAATCGTATAATCCGCCTACATATATGGTTGTGTCGGGAGCTGAACATAAACTGAGAACTCTAAATCCTTTCGAAGTTGGGATTTTTTTCCAGACAGCACCGTTGAAAATCAATACAGCTTCGAAATTTGCATCGAAAATAACTCCATCAACTGATTGAACGATTTGAAAATTTTGTTCGTGTGCCTTATACTGTTCAGTTGAATAGTTTTTAATAAACGGAACACCTTTCTGCAGGTTAAAGCTTTGGCTTTTTGCTAAAAAAGGTATTATTAAAAGGATAAATAAATATTTTAATTTTGATTTCATTTCCGATTGATTCTAAATTGTTAAATAATGCATTTTTCAATGGAATTATCTATAAGTTTTTTTGTAAATTCGAAATTATTTATAATTATATCGCTAAAAATATCTAAGGTTGTTTCTAAAATAAATGTTGGTTCAGAAACATTGAAAATAATTTTGTTGTTGTTTTCTGTTAAAAATATGCTTAAAACATCGCTTCTTTCGTAAATTTTTTCTTTATATTCAAGTTTACCTGAAATAATTATGTAAACTTTCTGATAGTCTGTAAAATCAGCCTCGAATATTTCGGAATCCTTTGTTGATAATTCCTGACTTTTTGTTGCTATTGAATAAATTTCAGGGAAAGTTAATATTTCAAACATCGGTAAACTTTCAATCAACTCTAATTTTTCGAAAATGAACATATTTCCGCTTTTGCTTTTCAAATTTACTTTTGAATGAAGTTTGTTTAAAAATCTAATTTTATTTTTATTCAGTTCAACTTCGGCATCAAAAATTGAGCTGTCTATTGTATTTAGTATAATTGCCGAAATTTCTCTAATATATTCCAGAGGATGAATAACATTTGTCTTTAAAACATTTAACGTTTTTAAATCATTGAACTCAGTCAAGAGTTTTATTGCTTCAACTTTCACATAACTGCCGGTTATTGAAATATCTGCGTTTACAATATCAATTAGTCTGTCGTTAAGATTAAGTTTTTCTTGCGGGAAGTCAAGTTTATATTTACGGGTAATTTCGGCATTTGTCTGGCTTTCAAACAAAGGTATCAATAGTTGTTTATGCAGTTCAGAAATGACTGTATCAGCAACTTCCAAAGCAAAACCATTTGATTTTTCGTCTCCGATGTCTAAATTATTTTTGATTAAATTTATAGCGTTTTTGTCGTAAATTAGTGACAAAATAAGAAAAATTGATTTTTTTTGACGATTTTTTCTGTCTTCCAGCGAATGTATAAGCAATCTGCATTTTTCGTGTTTTTCAATATCCAAAATCGAAGCCGACAGATAAACAAATGAGTTAATTCTTTCTTCCAGAATCAAGTTGAATTTAATTTCTTCGGTTCTTGAAATATTATAATTCAAATTTCCAAGAGCTTCAAAAATTCTTTCTCTGATTAAACGATTATGATATGTAAGTAATTTTCTGAAAAACTCAACAGTAGAAGAAGATTTTACATTTTCCAACAGTTCAATTATTTTTAATTGAAGAGGCATATCATAATCTAAAGCGTAAAATGCTTTTATTAAATTCGGAATAATTGCTGTGCCAATTTTAATAAGAGCAAAATATGCTGCTTGTCGGTATGTGTGAGTTTTAAAATTGATGATGAGGCTTTCAAACAATTCTTTGTGTTTATTATTGCCGACAGCCGAAATAGCTTCGCATCTGACTAAAAAATTTTCGTCATTTAAAAGTTTAATATACAGTTTTTCTGTTTTGTAAATAGAATAAATTGACAATCCGTGAGCGGCAATAATTCGTTTTTCAAAATCATTTGAGTTGGCGAATTCAACTAACTGAGATAATTTATATTTTGTATTATCAACCTCGGTTTTTACGCCCATAATTTGTTTGATTACATTTGTCCCGACACTGTTGTATTTAGTTTTTGTAAGTAATTCAGCTACTTTTTTTTGCGGAATATCAGTCGATTCAATTATTGAATCCTGCAGGACATCTTGAATTTTTGTCTTATATTCTTTGTACGCGTCAATTGCAAATTTAATCCAGAAAATTGTTACAGCAAACAAGAGAATAGCAAAGAAAACTAATGAAATATTTGGAATTTGAGCGAAAAGCAAAAGTACAATACCTGCAACTATGCTTGCATAAGCTTTGGGACCGCTTTCGATTTTGTTTTGAATTATAAGACGTTGATTTTCAGGTAAAGGTTGAAATAAAATTTGAGTTGACGGATCATTGAACGAAGTTCTTACTGCTCTTGTAAAAAGTCTTCCGAGTGTTACAAAAGAGAAGAATAATCCTGCAGCACCAAAGAAAAGCCCGAAAACTGATGCTAAAAGAAAACTAATCAAAAGTACAATCGGAAAAGCCAAAAGACCGGCTTTTACTCCGTATTGGTTCAATATTCTACCGGATAGAAAAGTTTTAAGCAGAAATTCAACAATGGCACTTATTCCGAAAAAGACACCTACAAATGCAGTAAGTTCTTCTCTGTGAGGAAATTCAACTTTGGCTTGTGCTTGAAAAATAAAATCAACAAAAAACTGGGCAAAAATTGGAATAAAAGCAATTAAAAAGACCAATTTATAATATTTGGATTTTATTAAATTGCGGTTTGAATCTTTTTCGACTTTTTTTAAACCGATTTTTTGTTTATCTGAAAGTAAGTTTTTGAATTTTCTGACAATTATTAGAAAGAAAATGAAACCAAGGAATAAAAATACACCTGAAAATATTAGAATTTCAGTTGTCTCGATAAAATTAAGCAAAACAGGTATAGAAAAGAAACTCAAAATGCTCGCAATAACTTCTCCGCCTGTTATTAGTCCGAACACACGTTTAGCTTGTCTTAAAGTGAATAGTTTTCCGGCTAAGCTCCAGAAAGCAACTGCGTGAATATATGCAAAAACTCTAATCCATGCATATAGAAGAAATACAATAAAACCGATTTTAAAAAGTCCAAACAGAATTAATAAAATTACAATTGAAAACACAAGAAAGCTTAGGCTTGCCGGTAAACTTTTTGTAAATTGCAGTTTCTTTTGTAAAGATGCTAAAATCAGCCCAATTATCCAAACTATTACACCGGCTACGATGAATGAAACCGGTAAATATTCGCGGTCAAAACTGCTCAAAAATAATGAAGTAGAACTAGTAACGAAGAAAGCCATAGCGGCACCCATAAAAAATGAGTATATTATTAAGTAATATACTTTTTTGCTTTCTTCTTGGGTTAAATTCAATATTTTTGATAGTTTGCCCATTATTCTTCAACTTTTTTTGAACTTAAATCCAATTTTATTTTATAATTTAGTCTAATAAACCACATAAAAATATTTATGTCAGAAAAAATTTGATAAGTCATTGCCGTATGTATGCTAAAATTATAAGGTAATTTGAACTCCACAGACGGACCAATAAACCATTCTCCTTCATTAAATTTTACACCTTTGTCCCAAGTTCCGTAACCTAATGCTCCAAGAAAAATATTTTTAGAAATCCGGTAACGTGGATATTGTATAAAATAATAATGATCGTCAGAATCTTCATTTAGTCCCCAAAAATATCTGCCCTGAAGATTAACTAATAATTTTTTATCAAAAAAATCAAGGTTTAAATCAAGTCTTATACCTGTCCAGAATCTGTGGAATTCATCATATTTTGAGTAACTGAAAATTTTGAATTTCCAAATTGTTACCCCAAGCATTAAGTCGTTTCTTATCAAAGAATGTTTTCCAAAATAATGGTCAGGCATAATCATTTGCTCAAACGGACGCCATCTTATGTCAATCGGAGTATTCTTTATTTCAAGCCTAATTTCAGGCGAATTTTTTATCCATATTTCTGTGTTTTGCGAAAATGACAAAACAGAAATGAATATAGAAAAACAAAAAATTACAATAGTTTTTTTCATTGTTAAATTTTTTTTCCGTATTTTTCAAAAACTTCAGTTAGTTCATCTGTCGGAAAAACTGATCGGTTGATTTTATATGCTTTTTCTTTTATTATTGATAAAATTTTTATAATATTATCTTCTTCAAAAGTATAACCTAACTTTTTACCTGCTTCAATAATGACTCTTCTGTTTGCTAATTGAGTAACAAAAATTTCTTTTTCAATTCCGAGCACTTCATAAGGGTCGAAAGGCTGAAAGCTATGCGTGTCCACAAAAGGAGTACCGGTTGAAATAGAATTTACTCCGGTTCCGATAATTGAATCGGTTACACTGATTTCTTTATCCAAGTATGTGCTGACAAGTTCTGCAATAGGTTTTAAAAGTTTTAAATTTGGCTGAGTTATAAATAAATTTTCACCATCAAAGCCCAATCTTTCTTTTATTTTTTCTTTTTCGTACGATAGCAGAAACGTCAGCAGTTCTGTTTTTCCCAGACCGTTTCTTTCTGCAAGTCCCAGCCACGAAGTACAGGCGAAAGTGATACCTTGCCTTAATCCTTCAAAAGTATTTTCGATTGCAAACCCCAAATCATTATGCAAATGTGGTGCATATAATGTCTCTTTTGACGAATTTCTAAGCAAATCTTCGTAATATTTTTTTATTTCGTATGGATATATCCTGCCTCTTGTGTCTCCAAGTCCAATTGTTGCTATTCCAAGTTTAGTAAGCTCCGAGCCAAATTCTCCAATTTGAGATGGATTTCCGTCATAGGCAGCAGCAAGTTGAATGTCAACCGGTATTCCATGTGATATATCCAACGCAAACTTTGCAATTTCAATACCGGCATTAAAAACTTCAGCCACTGTTTTGTGCATCATAATTTGAGCAAGTCTTTCTGAAGCAGGCATAACAAATGCAATACGAGCGAACTTAGCGTTTTTTATAGCTTCGTAACTTTGTTCAATTTCATTTTTAACACTGCGGCAATTAACTGCCAGATAGCAATTATCGGCATATTGAGCAAGTGTTTTAATTGCTTCTACTTCTTGCGGGGCAATTGAAACAAAACCTGCGGCAAAAACCAAATGGTCGGGGGCGTTATCCCCAAATATTTTTGAATGTTGGTTTGCAACTTCAGCTCTTTGTTTGCCTGACATAATTGTTTTAGCTTGTGCACCATCTCTCGCAATTTCCTCCCAAAACACAAATCTTTTGTTTTTTAGTGATTCTTTTATTCTATCCATTTTT
>DYKL01000638.1 GCA_020722645.1 Acetofilamentum sp.
GTACAATATCCGGTTGGTTGGAATATGGGGAAGGTCCAACAATAACTATTGTAGGGTCAGGACAAACTGGTCATAAAGGTATTAATGCTACCGAATCAGGTTTTCAAATAGAATCGTCACTTATTTTGGATTTAGCTACTTATACCCCAAATAATAAACTTTATGATGCAGCTTTATTTGGCGCAGCAATGAATATTCTACACGAAACAACTCATTATGGTGATATTGTAAATAACGGGCATTTGACAAATGAAGAACTTGGAAAGCAAAATAAAAAATCATATTATAACCATAGAGGTTTAGATACAGAACAATCAATTTTGTTAGGTGCGGACCCAAGAATATTTGGGCAAAATGTTTCTGGTTTATCTGGCAATTATAAATGGGGTGGTCTTGGTGAAATTAAAACTTTTTTACTTCCTCCAAATAAAAATCCAAAAGGCAAAAATGGTCAAGAAAGATATAAAGAAACATTGAATAAGTTACAAAATAATAATCCAGAAAAACATTTTATAAAATGGGAACAAAAAGAATAATTTTTATTATACTTAACGTAATTTTATACTTTAATTTAAATTCGCAAAATTACGATTACAAAAACATATTGAAAACAGCATTAAATTATAAGTTTGATAATAAAAATTTCAGAATATTACAAATTGATTTTTCAAAAAGCGAACAATATTATAAAAACATATCATCTATTTTCAAAATACAAGATGCTTCAATTATCCTTGAAGAAATGTATAATGAAAAGAAAGAAATTAGTATAAAAGATTCCTGTAGATCAAATGAATTTAAATTTATTTCAGTTAACAAATTTGTTAGAATTGTTAATAGAAACAATAATAGAAAATATATTAAAATTAAAAAAAACGATGCTTATTTTAAAAAAAAATATGCTGTATATCAAGCAAGCCCGATAATTATTTATCAAAACCATGCAATAATTGAGGTTTGTGAAATATATACATACACAAATTCAGTTACTTATGGCCTTTTATTGGAAAAAAAAGACAACAAATGGGAAATTAAGCAAATATTATATGTGTCTGGTTCATAAATATTCATAATTTTATAGCTCCACGCTGGTAAGAGCTTGTAGCTCGTACCGCAAACCCCTCTCTACAACGGCAACATTTCACAGATTGACTGGATTTCTAATAGTACAGACGCACAGCAGTGCGTCTCAACATACAGCTATCAATACGACCATCTAAACCGCATTCTTACAGCCGATTATTCCGATAACCAACAAAGAGATTTTTCT
>DYKL01000639.1 GCA_020722645.1 Acetofilamentum sp.
CCAATTTGAACAATTGACATGGTTTTATCTTAAATTGTATCTTTGTGGGGTCAGGTGTTCCGCCTTTTCTTTGCATAGTTATTTCTCCAATATACAAACTCCCTCGTGGTGAGATGCAAATTTCACCACTTCCAAAAAAATTCATTACAACATTAATATCTTTAAGTATCCAAGTCGTTGTTTTGCTTTCTTTGTCAAGTCTTGTAACTAACATCCAATTAGCAGATAATCCTCCTCTTCCCTTAATTATATCACTTATTATTACAATTCGGCTTCTCTCAAAGAAATTAATAATTTTCTTTTGAATCATTTCTGGCATTTCGTTCAAGAATAAGCGTCTTTTATCTCGGAATTTTTTAACACCTGTTTTTCTGGCATATTTTTTAGGGTCTAATTCTCCTGTAAAAAGTTTAAGCCAAAACGCAATTTCATCATCAAATTTCCACATTTCTTGATAGTCATCAACAGTCCTTTTATCTATTTGATTATAATCAGCACCTGAATTTGCTTTTTTAAGTGATAGATTTTCAATTTTAAGTATGTTTGCAATCTTTATGATGATTCTTATCTGAGCATCTGCTTTTTTAAATCTAATAAATTGCTCATACTCTTTTTCATCAACTCCAAACTTATTTAAATCACTTTTCTTTATTTTCGTAGGTACTTGAATTGCTTTTACAGAATCAAGTTTTTTAATATCATACCCCATTATTTTTAGCCATTTTTGTGCTTCTTTATCCCTTTTCCAAGCATTAAACTTTTCACAAATTGCCTTTTCGTTTGCCAATCCTCCTTTTGCAGTTTTTGAGCCAAGTTCTGTTTTATTCATATTTTTACTTCCTTAAGCAAAATTTTCGATAACAATTTGGCTATGCGTAGTTTAAGATTTTGAAACTATTAATTTTTCAATTTAACACAAATTTTATTTAATGCTAAAAACTTTATATTTAGCACTTTATCCAAATTACGTATAGCCTTTATTGCCATTTCGTTATTTTTTTCGTTTCAATTCCATAAGATAACGTTCCTTCACTTTCTCAATGTGACTTCCGAACAATCTATCATTTTCATATGCTTTCCAGAAGTCAAGATAAGACAGAGGGATAAATGTTAAAAATGGTTTTACTAATTTCTTAAACTTCTCAATTTCGTCTGCATGTTTACGAAAAATTTTAAAATTGTACCAGTTACTTGGTTGCCAATAAATATAAACAAGAAAAAACTGGGGGCGGGGCAAAACTTTATTAACAATCCTTATCACCCAACA
>DYKL01000144.1 GCA_020722645.1 Acetofilamentum sp.
TTATTTTCATTCTATTGGTGTGAGAACTTTAAGGTTCTCATGGTTGTTTCATCAACTAATTTTTTCATGTGTAAATAATTTTGTAAGTTGTTGGTTTATAATTATTTTCATTCTATTGGTGTGAGAACTTTAAGGTTCTCATGGTTGTTTCATCAACTAATTTTTTATTAACATCAGCAATATTTAATACTTTTGTGTTATTTTCGTTATTAGGGCTGCAATTTATAAGAAAAATGCAAATGAATATGTATAATAAATTTTTAATCATATTGTTAATTTTGTGTTGAAATTATTTTCTTAAAACTTGAAAAAGATGTTTTTTTTTAACAATTAACCATCAATATCCTCAATAGCAAAAATAAGTTTTTCGCATGCTTTTTCTAATGTTTGATTGTCTTTTGCAAAACAGAATCTCAAAACGCTTGAATCTATTTTTTCTTTGTAAAAAGCCGACACCGGAATAGATGCTATTTTATATTTTTGTGTTAGTAAAACTGACAATTCTGTATCATTCAGCTTACTTATTTTTGAAAAATCGAAAAGTTGAAAATATGTACCTTTCGTTGGAATAATGTCTAATTTGGTGTTTTTAAGTAAACTGATAAAAAAATCTCTCTTTTTTTGATAAAAAGCAGGGAGCTGTAAATATTCGTTTTCATTTTGCAAAAAATCCGCCAAAGCATATTGAACCGGCGTGTTTGAAGCATAAACATTAAACTGATGCACTTTTCTGAACTCCCTCATAATTGGTTCTGAAGCCAAACAATAACCGGTTTTCCAGCCGGTAGCGTGAAAAGTTTTTCCGAATGACGAAATAATGATGCTTTTATCGAACAATTCGGGATATTTTGCAATGCTTTCGTGTTGCAGATTGTCAAAAATAATATGTTCGTAAACTTCGTCGCTGAGTATAAAAATATCATTGTTCTGAACAATATCAGACAATTTTTTAATGTCATTTTTATCTAATAAACTGCCGGTTGGGTTATGCGGTGAGTTAATAATTATCATTTTTGTTTTTGTGTTAATCAAATTATTAACTTCGTCCCAGTTTATTTTGTAATCGGGGTATTTTAACTGAACTAAAACCGGAATTCCACCATTAAGCTCTATTGTAGGGACATAACTATCGTAAGCGGGTTCAAAAACAATAACTTCGTCGTTTTTCTGAATAATTGCCGAAATAGAAGTAAAAATTGCCTGAGTTGCTCCGGCAGTAATGTTGATTTCGGTTTCGGGATTATATTTTGCACCGTACAATTTGAAAGTTTTTTGAGCAATAACTTCTCTGAGTATCATAACTCCGGGCATTGGAGCATATTGATTGAACCCTTTACGCATATATTGAGCAACAAGTTCGATAATTTTTTCGGAAACTTCAAAATTCGGAAAACCCTGCGAAAGATTTATAGCTCCGTATTTGTTAGCCATTTCTGACATCACAGCAAAAATGGAAGTGCCAACAGTTGGTAGTTTTGAATTTATCATTGTCATATTAATATGTTTATGCAAAATTATAATTTTGGTAGATAAAACCTTAATAATTTTCAAATTTTTCTGCCCTGTGAGTTGTCAGCACCTTACAGTAATTTTCGCGCCGAAAGGTTTTTGACACTTTCGGGATAAGTACTAAAATACAAAAACAAAAAAACTCTGAAAATGATTTCCAGAGTTTAATTTTATCAGAAAAACCGAAAAATTAGTGAGTTCTTTCGATATACAGATTTTTTAAATCTCCTTTCATATATGCTTCTATTGCTTCTTCAATATCAGTTTTATCGGTCATGATAACGTTGATGCCGTTAGAAAAAAATCTTTCATAAGCACCACGTCCCATACCGCCGGCAATAAGAATCTGACAATCAGATAATTCAGTTGCCATTTCATCGTGTTTATTGTCTTGTTCTTTCCCGAAACCGTGTCCTTTTTCGTTTACGTGTTCTTCATCGTGAGAATGTTGCTGATTTTGAGCAAAATGTCCTGTTCTTCTGTCTCTTAATTCGGTATCTGTAATTTTACCGTCTTCAATTGTATAGATAACATAAAAAGGCGAACGCCCAAAATGTTGGCTGACTGTTTTTTTATCAACTGTAACTACTGCTATTTTCATTTTATTTAGTTTTTATAATTGTGCAAAAATATTAAAATTTGGTTTACCATGTGACAAAAAAAATTAAAAAATTCTTATGTTTCTTGTATTTCCTTAAATCCGTAAGTCTATACTTATATATCTGAAATTCAGTCAGGTGTTTTCACCTGACTGATGCAAACTACATGTTGCAGGTGTTTTCACCTGCAACCACTTACGAAAAAACTTGCGGATTTAAGGTATTTTAAGAATACTTTGAATATTGATTTACAAAATAATATTTTATCTTAAAAAATAATGATTTCCGATGGTGTTATAAATCACATTTAAAGCTTTGGACAATATTTCAATGTTGAATTTTTATATCAAAAAACAATTCGCCGTCAAGATGATAGGGCACCTGATTGTGAAATTCAACTGATATTTTTTTTGGTCTTTTCCTTAATATTAAGATGAAATAATTATCTGTGTAAAAAATGATATATTCGTTAATTTTGATACTAATTTTTTGATTTTATTTTTATTAACGTTTAAAATTTCGTTACATTCTACATTTAATTAATAATTTACATTTGTGCTTGTAACGAGTTTTTTTTTTGTTTCTACCACGAGTTGAAACTCGTGGTTATCATTATTTAGTCCTACGGACTATATTTATATCAGCATCTTAATATTGCGGAATAAAGCGTTTTTTTTCTTTATGAAAAGTAACTTCTTTGAATTTAAGATGTTGTGCTTTTGTAACTGTCGGCAGAATTCTTAATCTTTTAGGAACAGCAACTTTTTGTACCAGACAGATTTCAAGCAGACCATCATCAGCAATAGCTTCGGGAGTAAGGGAAAAAACCGCCGGCAAACCGTCTGCCAATGGAAATTGTCGTTAAAAAGCATTCGATTTCTTTGTCGCTTATTGGTTTGATGAACATTTTCTGCTCTTTGAAAAACAAAATATTTTTGATTATATGCCAATAATACTTCTCTTTACTGCCTTTTTTAACTTTGGTCGGACTGATATAGTTTTCGGAAGCAACTTTTGCATCAAAACCCAACCCCATACCGTTAGAAAAAGTTTTACCATTGCAGATACCAATATCAATTTCTTTAGTTTTAAACTCAAAAAATGAGTCCCAGTGTTCTTTTTTTAATCTTTCGGGAAACCCAAGTATTTGGATAAAATCGTTTCCGGTATCTGCCGGTATAATTCCTGTAATAACATTTTTAATGTTAATCAATGGTTTTGAAACTTCATTAAAAGTACCATCACCGCCAACAGCTATTATATATTTGAATCCCTTCTGATAATAATTTTCAGAAATTCGGTTGGGTGTCCACTGAATTTTGTATAAACAAATTCTGCTGAAATATTTCTTTTTTGCAATTCCAGTTTTAAAATTGGTAAAATATGCTCTGCCGAACCGTTTCCTGCTACCGGATTAACTATAAAAACACAGTTATTCTGTTTATCTGCCATCAAATTAGTTTTTGTAAGATTCTAACAAAGATTTTTCTACTTTTTCAACAATTTGTTCATTTGAAAAATCTTCAATTTCTGTACTTTTTATTACATCATTAATTTTCACTTCCAATTTTGAGAAAAAGTCAATATAAAATCTGTTTTTGGGTTTAAGTTTATAAAACCCGTTTAAAGTAACAGGTAAAATATCCCGCATAGTTGCTTTATAAATATATGTAAAACCCTTTTTGAACTTACTGAAATCACCGTTTAAAGTTCGGGTACCTTCCGGAAAAATAGCAATTGTCTGGTATCCTGAATTTTGAATTAATTTGCCGATTATTTCTTTTGTTTTTTTCAAATCTGTATTATTAAGGGGAACATAATTAATTGCTTTTAATGCGTTTTTAAAAAGTGGCACTTTCATTAATTTAGCTTTTCCCAGCCACGAAACGTTTGGACAAAGCGACATAACAGCCATTATATCAAATAAACTGCCGTGATTTGCAACTAAGATATATTTATTTTTTTTGTCAATTTTTTCTTTCCCTATAATATGAAGGCGTTTAAAAATTATGACAAAAATTCCTTTTGCCCAAAAATTTACAGACCCTATTATTGCTTTATTGAATTTGAAAATACTCAAAAATAAAACAAACAATACTGTCAAAAAAGTGAATGTCAGTATTACCAAATATACAGGTAAAGAAATGATTGTAAAAAAAAATGTTTTCATAATTCACTGATTATTAGCGTGTTATGAATTTAAAATTAATCGGAAAGATAAAACATTTTTTATTAAAATAACAAAAAAGCTCTAATAAAAATTAGAGCTTCTAAAAATCAATCAATTATGAAACAAAAACTATTCGACAATAATTTTCACTATTTGAGTTTCTTTTGTTGAAATTATTTTAAGAATGTATATGCCAGATGATAAGCCTGTAATGTCAATTTTTGATACATTTTCGGAAATTTTTTGATTTTTGAGTTCTTTGCCTGAAATATCAGTTAATGCTATGAAATAATTGTTTTTCAGCTCATCAACTTCAATAAAAATGCTATTTTTTGCAGGATTTGGGTAAACTTTAACATCTGAAGATAATATATTGCAAATTCCGGTTGGGTCACCAACATATAGACCATCAACAGATATCCCTCTGCCTCCGTTAATTGTAGCCTCCAAAGCTATCTGATATTCGGCAGAAAGTTCGGGTAAATTAATTTCATAATAAGTCCAAGTTGTAATGCTGTTATCAATGCTTAAAAGGTTTATCCAATCGGCTGTTAAACTGTTTCTATATTTCACATCAAGCTGGTCGAAAAAGCTGAATAAAGCAGCGTTATATATCCAAAAACCGAAAGAGGCAACTGAATTTGAGCTTAAATCCATTGTTGGGAGTATAAGTTTTGTTACACCTGTATTTGACGAACTACCTTTTATTAAAAAGTTGTATTCACCATCGTAAGCAGAAGCAGGATTACCTGAGTTTCCTTGCGAAACAGTCCAGTCAATTTCACCTGAAATATTTTCGTTTATAAAACAATTCGGAAATGCTCCGTTTGTTTCGACACTTTCGTACCAAGGGAATGATAAGAGAATATCGCATTGAGTTGAAAAAGTAAAATCACTGCCATAGCCGATGCCGTTTCCATTTTCGGCAAAAGCTCTGTAATAATAAGTTGTTCCTGCTGTAAGTCCATCGACTGAAACTGAATATTCGCCGAAACTAACAATAGGGTTTGTATTCAGAACAATAACATCAGGAGTATTAATAAAGGCATTAGGCTGAGAACTAACAATTATACCGCTTTGAATTACATTACTACTGAAATCATTAGTAATTTCGGCACTTAAAACAGCAGAAGTTTGTTGAATTTCTGTAGCTTCACCTGTTAAAACATAAGGAACAAAATTACCTGATAAATCAAGAGGAGTTTCCCATAACCCTCTGCCATAAGTTGAGGCTCTTAAGCGGCTGTTTTCGGGAGTATTAAAATCGTAGTAAATATCAAATTCAGTAACAACAACATTAGGCAGTCCTTTGCTGAAAAGAGTCCAGTCTTCATCTCCGTTTTTGATAAACACGCCAAAGTCAGTGCCTGCATATAATTGGTCTTGAGCAGTTTCAAGCGTGTTTTGAATTATGCAATTGACTGGAATTTGCGGTAAACCGGCTGAAATATTAGTCCAGTTCTGTCCTCCGTCAGTTGTTTGATAAACACCATATTCATTGAAATTGCCCAGAGTAACCCAAACAGTGTTGGGGTCGTTAAATTTGACTTCTATGTATGTAAGTGGTGCTTGAGAAAGGGGCAAACCACTGTTAATTGGTGTCCATGTTTCGCCTCCGTCAGTGGTTTTATACAAACTTGTAGCTCTACCTGCATAAATATAATCAGGATTTGTCTGACAAATAGCAAGAGAATTCAAATCACCACCAAAACTTCCTATTTCTTCAAAAGAATTACCTTGATTTGTAGATTTCCAGAGTTTATCATATCCGATATATATTGTTTTATTATCGAAAGGGTCAAGTAAATAAGGAGTTACCCATGCACCGGTTACTCCACCCGGAATATTATCGGAAATACAGGTTTCACTTGACCAATTATTGGTTGTTCTGTGAATATCTCCATAATACAAACTTCCGTATTGTGTATCTTCATCGGTATAATCAATCAGGCATTTCATACCATCACCACCTAAAACATCGTACCAATTTGAATTATCCTGCAATTTAGTACCATTGTCCTGTAATCCCAGAATTGTGCGGCTTGGAACAGTTTGAGCTGTGCTTAAACCGTAAATCTGACTGATTGTAATGCCGTTTGTATGGTCAGTCCAGCTCTCACCGTCAATAGTAGTGTAGATGCCGCCATCATTAGCTTCAAAAAGCACTGATTCGTTATTTCTGAAAGCCATATAATGTTTATCTGCGTGAACAGCCTGAGCACCATAACCACCATACCAATGATTAGCCATTGACCAGTTTACACCACCGTCTGTGGATTTCCAAGTATTAACACCACCAACGTAAACGATATTTTCGTCATTAGGGTCAGATGCTAATGAAAGGTCGTACCAGCCCTGACCGCCGTCATCACCGCTTCCACCTTCGTACCAGCCTAAAAGATTGTAATCATCAAAAGTTACATTAAAAGTTTCGGCATAATCAGAAGATTTGAAAATAGCATAAAGACCGTTTGAACCATTTGCCCCAACAGCATAAACAACCGCAGGATTATCAGCTGTAACAGCCAATTCAACTCTGGCGCTACCACCGGAAGAATATTTATATGTCCATGTTTCACCGGCATCAATGCTTTTATGGATTGCCCCACCTCGTGTACTTCCATAAATTATATCCGGATTATTCGGACATAATTCAATATCAATAAATTCGTAAGTGGTAGTTTTATTCCAACTTACACCGGCATCTATTGTTTTATAAAAACCGTCAGATGTAGCTGCATAAATAATATTATTATCATTGGGGTTAATTTTCATATTATTGACCAACTCTCTGTCAGCAGGCGAAAAGATTAAACCGGTTGTTTGCCAAGTCAAACCACCGTCAGTAGATTTTAAAACACCTACACTGTAATTGTCAGAAGCATCTCTGTCGCCTGTACCGATATATATTGTAGAAGAGACATCATAATCAGATGGAATAACAATAGCACTAACACCAAGAACATCATTACTATCAGTAAGGACAGCCCAATTGTCGCCGTTATCATAAGTTACCCATAAACCACCGGCAGGTGCTCCAATCCAAAATGTATTATTATCAGTGGGGTGAAAAGCAACAGTGTTTATTCTGCCTATACCAGCATAACCTCCATCAGAAGAATTTGTTCCCAGACAAGTCCAGTTACTGACATCTTCTTTATAAACACCGTTTTTTTGAATATAATTATTAAATTCTAAACCGGCATTTGTTTTCGGAAATTCTCCTGTTGTAGGATTAACGCGATATTGCCAAAAATTTTCCCAACGTTTGAACTGTTTCCAGCCATAAGCTTTGTGTTTTTGACCATTTACGTCAAAATACCAGCCATTTACAATTTCGTAATCTTTCCAGTGTTCATTAAAAGCATTTTGATAATCAAAAAAAGTAAGTTGAGATTTGGTTTTATTTTCAGGCAGGTTTGATAACCATGGCTGAGAAAAAGCAATATTGCAAATTAATATGCTAAAAACAACAATAATAATACTTTTTTTCATAAATAATAATGTTTTTGATTTATTAATATAAATACGAAAGAATGAATTAATCAAAAAGTTGCATTAAATATTCGTTTTTTTGATAAAAAAAGGGAGTTGAGACAAAAGCTGCAACTCCCCAAAACCAAACCATAATAACCTAAAACATTATGAAGAAATTTATTTTTTAACGGATGTTCATGAAATTTTTGATAATAAAACACACGTAACCATCTGGCTAACAGTGATATATTAAAATATAGTGCTTAAAAAAATATGGCTCTTTTATTAAAGAATGTTGGTAACAAATTTTAATGTTTGGTATAATTT
>DYKL01000640.1 GCA_020722645.1 Acetofilamentum sp.
TTAACAATATAACAATTAGGAGGCTGTATGACTTTAATATTCAGTAAAAGCATCAAGAAAAATTCCGGATAAAGTAATACATAAGCTGAGTTTTAGATAACATTAGATTTTTTAGCAATTTTAGGGAATGCCGGAGTAATGCTTGCAACGCCCATAACAGCTACCAAAGTAATACAAAAATTACGTATAAACGGCTGTCTTTTAGAGGTAGGGGCTTAAAATCACAATTCTAATTCATTAGTTTTTCTAAGAAAATAATTCAAATAATTTACCGAAAAATATCTATTTTTTTGTCCAAACAATTCAAAAATTGGTCTTAATGTTTTTATTAATTTTTTCTTATATGCGAGATATAATATACCAAGAGTTCCAATGCAACTAATTTCAAGAAGTTCCGCTTTTTCCCTTGCTTTTTTATCATCAATTAACAAAAAATCTGCTTTAGTTTCCTTAAATAATATAATAGCCTCTGTTTCACCAATATCAATGCCACTCAAAGGAAAGAATACATTTATTTCTTTAACTTTTAGCTTTAATCCTTCTAATTCATTTTTAAATCTTTTGATTTCCTGATGATTTTGCAATTCATCGAAAACAGCTTTTGGTACAATATAATTTGGGAATAATTTTTCTAATAAATCAAATTTATCAGCTAATAAAAGAGAAATAATCGGACTTGTATCTGCAACTAAAAGCATAGTTTATATTTTATCAATCAAATCAATCTCTTTTTTTGCGTCATTTTCATCTAATAAAGAAACAGGCAATTTATATTTTGACAACAATTTTTCAAAATCGAAACGATGCATATCAGCCAAATTAGCTGCATGAGCCAAACTAATTTTTCCAAAATAAAACATACTTATAGCTGCCCAAACTTTTATATCTGATGCAAATTCAGCCTTTGAAATATTCATTGACAACAAAATTTCATTTTGAATTGGTAAATTTAAAATTGTTTCCATTTTTTTGTTTTATGAAAAAGTTTAAGACATAAAATTTATTTAATTTTTGGTCTTTTCCTTAATATTAAGATGGAATAATTATGTTTGTAAAAAAATGATATATTCATTATTTTGGATACTAATTTTTTGATTCTAATTTTATTAACGTTTAAAATTTCGTTACATTCTACATTTAACTAATAATTACATTTGTGCTTGTAACGATTTTTTTTTGTTTCTACCACGAGTTTAAACTCGTGGTTATCATTATTTTAGTCCTACGGACTATATTTATATCAGCATCTT
>DYKL01000003.1 GCA_020722645.1 Acetofilamentum sp.
TTTTCCTTAAATCTGTAAGTCTATACTTATATATCTGAAATTCAGTCAGGTGAAATACTTACAGTACAGGCACCTGACTGGTGCAAACTACATGTTGCAGGTGTTTTCACCTGCAACCACTTACGAAAAGACTTGCGGATTTAAGGTTTTTTAAAAAATGTAAATCACAATGTTTATATCAGTATAGTCAAGATTAAATTTTTCTGCGACTGTTTTGTTTGTTGTTATTCCTTTAAGCATATATACAGCATTTCTGCAACTGACATTATTCAGAATAAAAGGAATTATCCCTCCGCATTTTGTAATATCAGCCAGATATGGAGTAAGAAGGTTGCTGATTGCAACTGAAGATGTTCTTGAAACTCTTGATGCAATATTCGGAACACAATAATGAATTACTCCTTCTTTTACAAAAGTAGGGTTCTTGAAACTTGTTATCTTTGATGATTCGATAACTGAACCAGTATCTACTTTTAAATCAATAATAACAGCCCCTTGTTTCATCAGATTCAACATTTCATTTGTAATAATAAAATCATCGTTAATTCCTTTTTCGAGAGTATTAATTAAAACATCGGCATTTATTAAAGCTCTGTGAAGTGATTGGTTTGAAAGTGTTGATGTATAAAGGTGTTGACCGAAAAAGTCGTGCAGTTTAATCAGTTTTTTTATAGAATTGTCGAATACTTTAACATTGGCGCCCAAGCCCATAGCTATTTTTACTGCATACTGTGAGCAAATTTCTGATCCGAGAATTATAATCTCAGAGGGTTCAATGCCGGATATACCACCAAGCATGTTTCCGTTACCTCCGTTTGTATTGCTCATAATTTCTGCCGCAATCATAACAGATGAACTGCCAATTATTTCTCCAATTATGTGCAAAAATGGGTTAAACCCCTGATTGTCCAAGAAAAATTCAAAAGCTAATGCTGTTGTTTTTTTTTCTTTTAATTTTTTTAAATTTTTTTCGTTTTGAGTAAAAAGATTGATAGCCGAAAAAATAATTTTATCTTGTCCTAAAAAATCAATCTCTTTTTCTGATAAAGGCGATATTTTGATTATAATATCGCTTTGGCTGAATATATCTTTGTGGCTTTGTGATATTGTTGCACCATTTTCGGAATAATCAAAATCAGAGAAATTTGCACCTACACCGGCATTTTTTTCTATCAGAATTTTATAGCCCATTTTAGTCAAAATTCTTACACTTTCAGGGGTAAATGCAATTCGTTTTTCTTCGGGATTAATTTCGCAGGGTATGCCAATTGTATATTTTTTGTTGAAAGTTAAATCTTTAATTGGCTGTAATTGTGTTTTTATAACATTTTTAGATATTGTTTTTTCTGTAATCATAGTTTAACTTATGTTGGATTGTTGTTTTGTTAATTAAAGAAAATTTCGGATAAAAGTAATACAAATTGTTGAAAATAAAAAATCAATTTTCATAGCCTTTCAAAAGTCTGATAATCATCTTTATGTTAATTATTTTGAATAAAAATGCACATATAAAACCCCATATTATTATTAGAGAAAAACCTATTTTCCAATCTGTTTCGATTTTTCTGATTAAAAAAGTCGATATAATGAATAAAATTAAAAACAGTGCAATTGAAAAAGTTTTTTTTTGTGAAAATTTTATTTTTAAAAGGCGAAAACTGAAAAATAACTGTAAAACTGCTGTAAATAATTGAGTTGATATTGCGGCAACTGCTGCTCCCTGTGCTTTTAATGGAGGAATAAGAGTTAAATTCAATACAATATTTATTATAACGGCTCCTGCAGCAATATAATTTAGTTTTTTCAAATTGCCGTTTGCTGTTAATAATGTCCCGAAAATATAATTTGAAGAAATTGGTATAAATGTAATTATCAGAATTGAGAAAACTTTTGATGACACTCCGTAAGTGTCGTGATATAACAGTTCTATGATTTCATTACTGTATAAAACAGATGAAACTACAAAAATAATAGAGGGAGTAATCAGCAAAAAGAATGAAAATTCTACTAAATCGTCTATTTTTTGCTTTTTAAAAATCATTCGTGAGAAAATTGGCAGAAGTAAAGCTGCGAAAAGAAGTGAAAATTGAGACAAAGCATCTAACAATCTGAAAGATTGTGCATATATTCCTGCTTGTAATTTGCCATCAGGCAGTAGCCTTTCAATTAAAATCGCATCAAAACGGCTGTGTATAGACATCAGGAAAACTAAAATTGCATAAGGGTATGTTTGTTTAAGCGTTGATAGCAAAAAAGGTTTGTTAATTCTGAATTTAAAAGTTTCTGAATGATGAAGTACAATAAAAAATGATACAAAGGCTGTTATAAAGTAAGCAATTGTTTGGCTGTATATAAATACGGAAATGTTTAATTTTATATTTAAAAAATTATTCCACAATATTACCGACATTATTGCAATCATCAAAAACCTATCTAATACAGAAATCATACTGTCTGTCTTAAAAAAATGCAAAGCGGAAATATTTGACCTTAAATATAAAATAAGTGATAGTAAAAATTGATTTAAAATAAGGAAAATAAGCAGTTTGAACTGCATTAAGTCATAACCGGCAATAAAACCTGCTGTAAGAGTGATTGCAGTATAAATTATTGCAAGCATTGTCTTTAAAACAACAATATTTGAAAAATATTTGGATAATAATTGTTTATGCTGAGCTATGTTGCGGTTGTTGAAATTTGTCAACCCCAAATCCAACAGTATATTAAAAAGTATTGAAAGATTGAACAGCGTAAAATAAATTCCATAATCAGCCGAACCGATTTTGTTTTGAACAACACGGTCAATTCCCAACACCCAAAAAGGTTTGACAAGCAGATTTAATGTGATGAGAAATAACAGATTAACAAAAAAATTCTTTTTCAAAACGTCTTATTTCTTGTTTATGTAAATCTGCAAAATTAATCAAAATAAGAATAGTTTACTGAATAATTTTCTTTTTGATTTGTATTGATTTGATAATTATGAAGATAAGTACAAATAACGAAATAATTGAAATAATTAATGTTAATTCAAAGTATGCAGGGAAATATTTCAACGTTATCTTGTGGTGTCCTTTTTTAATTAAAAACCCTGTAAATCCTGTATTTGCCAAAATATATTTTGTGTTTATACCATCTATAAAGATTCTCCAGCCTTTATCATACGGAATAGTGAAAAAAAGCAGTTTGTCTTGTGTAATTTCTATTTCGCCCTCTATATGTTTATGTTTGAACGATGTCATTTTAAAGGTTTCTTTTTTAAGGCTGTCTATCATTTTTGAATAAATATCAAAGTTGAATTTATCAACAGTTACTAAACTATTTGTGTCTAATATACTTAAATTGTGTTCAAGGTTTTTATCCTCAATGACTACAGCACTAAGTAAAGCCTGTTGTTTTTTGAATGGTGTTAGTTTTTCAAATGTTTCAATTGGGATATATTTTGAATAAGTGTATCCAAAAGGGACAAAATATTTATTTTCAAGAATTAAAATATTGTTCATATATCCAATGCTGTCGAAACCGCTGAACATCAGTTTGTTTTCCAAGTTGCGAGTCAAAAAATATTTTACATTGGCAAAAGTCATCAAAAGCGGTATTCCTCTTACTCCGGTTGCCCATCTGGTTTGACCTTCGTTCCCTTTTTGAATAACTCCCACTTCTTCTAAAAATCGAATATAGTATTTTTGATTGAACGAACCATACGAAGGTGTGCTGAAATATCCCTGAGCTTTTGCGTCATTAAGGCTTGAATGCTGCGAGTTTCCGGAAAAATAGTCTTTGTCAATTCTGTAAAACATCGTGCTGTCTGTTTGCCTTAGATAATCTACAATTTCTATTGTTCCGTCTTTATATCCCGCCATTGTTCCTTTCATTTCATTGGTCATATAAACATCTCTGTCGTTTACCGAAAACCATGAGATATAGCTTACTTCCAGAGTAACAATAACAATCAATGCAATTTTTATAAAAGTTCTGTTTTTTTGTGAGTTTATTAAAAATAACAATAAAGCATACAACATCAGAAACAAACTTATAATCAATTTCATTTTGAAATTAACCATTGTGTTATTAAAATCAAAATAAGGGAAATGTAAAATAATTAACAAAACACCCGTCGAAACTACTATAAATACCGGATTTATTTTTTTGCCTGATGATAATTTATCTAAAGAATACATTGCAAAAAATAAAATTGTAAACGGTACAAATACATCAATGCTGTTTTTGAAATAATTACCAATAAAAAGATTTACAGCGTGTCTTAGAATTGGCACATAAGCGACTAAAAGCCAGAATAAAAGAAAGATACCGTAAAAAATTTTTTGTTTTTTATTAAAAAAAAAAAAGCATAAGTGAAAATCGAAAGACTTATAATTCCAATGTAAAAAAGAGCGGCTTCGAGATAATTATACCAACCTTTAAATTCGCTGCCTGAGCCTAAAAGGTCGTTTCCGAAAAATCTTAAAGTTGTTGTAACTCTACGTAAATATGCATCTAAAATTTCAGGGTTTTGTATCAGAGTTTTAGCCTGATTGACATTTCCGCTTACACGAGGACTTTCGAACATCATCAGGAAATTTGTCAGAGCTCTTGGTGCATTTAATGCTACTGCCAAAATTGCAAACCCCGCCATTTTAAAAAATAGTTTATGGTAACCGCCAAATTTTCCGTCATTTGTGTCTAAGTGCCTGATTATAGAGTACATAAACAGAAAAATACCGTTTACTGCCAAACAGAAAAAATTATCGCTAAGTAAATAAAATGCAATAAAGAAATATATCCATCTTTTTTTCAATAGTAATTGCTCGAATGAAAAAAACAGAAAAACTGAATATAACAATCGGTGGGCGTGTCCCCATTGAGAGCCTACTATAAGATATCCCGAAAACTGCAGTAACAAACCACCTATAATACATGTGAATTTTGAATAATTTAAAGTTTTAAAATATAAAAATCCCAAAATGCCAATCGGTAAAAAATATAAAAAATAATAAATAAAAAACCTGTAATACCATAAATTGATTCCAAAAATCAACTGCAATATTTGGGTAAAAATTGGAAAAGGATTTAAAGTAATAGAGCTTGAAACACTTTGTCCCATTCCTGTATAAAAAGTCCATGTTCTAAAAAAACCTTCTGATTTTTGGAGATTTATACCTTGTATGTAATTTGGGAAAGTTATGTTTATAGAATCGCTTCCAATATCTTGAAAAAAATACAGAAAATTTCCGGTAATAAAATCTTTAAAAACTATATATGAAGCAGTAAATGAAACTAATATAAAAATCCAAAAACCATATTTTTCAATAAAATATTCTAATGAGAATTTACTTTGATTTATTTTTTCATTTATAACAATTTTTTTTTGGTTATTCTTCATTTTTTCTTAATTTTGAAATTTTTATATGTTAAAATTTATTATAGTATATAAAAATACAAATTGCTGATAGTTAAAACATTATTAATATTTTCTTTCTTTATTTTGTAATGTTGATTTGACAAAAGTAAATAAAAAAAAATGATTCAAAAATAAAAACAAATTGAAAAAGACCTACTACATTTTTTTTATAATAATTATTTTTTTATCGTCTTG
Organism: Acetofilamentum sp.; assembly: GCA_020722645.1. Taxonomy (GTDB): domain Bacteria; phylum Bacteroidota; class Bacteroidia; order Bacteroidales; family JAFGUD01; genus JAFGUD01. The sequence continues at coordinate 5,597 of DYKL01000003.1, forward strand.
CAACTTAAAAACTAACAAGATAAGTTCTGATGTTTCAAAAATAGACTTATCTGAAAAAGTTTTTGACAAGTATAATGTTTATTCATTAGCCGGCAGATGGAATTTTTATTGGGATACACTTTTAGAACCCTCTGAACTCAAAAATGTTAATATAAATCCTAAAGTTGTTTATACTCCGGCTTCTTGGGCTGAATATGAAATTGATAATAAAAATTTACCAGCTACTGGTATTGCTACATACAATACTCAAATAATTTTGCCGGAAAAAGGCTTCTATGCGATGAAATTTAAAAGAATTTTTTTATCCTACAAAGTTTGGATTAACGATTCTATTGCATTGGAAGTCGGTAAAGTATCTTCTGTCAAAAAAGGTTTTATTCCTAATGATTTAACAAAAGAACATATTTTTTATACCGATACAAATATTGTTGATTTGACAATTCAGGTGTCAAACCATTTTTATAGAAAATCAGGTATTACAAACAATGTCGTTATTGGAACACCCGAATCAATAGAAAAATTGGCATATTCGAATCTCCTTTATGAAGTTTTCATTATCGGGGCTCTTGTTTTTATGATGATTTTCTATTTTATCCTCTATTTTTACAATAAACAAGTTAAATCAAATCTGTTTTTCTCATTATTTCTCTTTTTTGAAATACTGACTCTTGGTTTTGACGGAGAATTGTTTTTTGTCAGAATTTTTCCCCAGATTAACTGGATTATCGCATCAAAAGCATGGAACATTTCTTCTTTTCTTAGACCTCTGTTTTTATTGCTTTTTATAGAAGGTTTAACAAAAGACTATTTTTCGCAGATTATTAAAAAAGTTTCTGTTTATTTTGTAGCTATAATGGCTCTTTTTATAGCTTTTACACCTGTTAAAATATACACACATACATTATTACTTTTTATAATTTTTGCTCTCGGTTCTTTGATATACGAAATTTTTGTTACAGCAAAATCAATAAAACAGAACAAAAATATAATTTTTGCAATCTTGGGGCTGTCATTTATCTTTTTATCAACCATAAATGATACTTTATACGATTATAATATAATCAAAAGCTTTTATTCTGTAGGACTTGGTATTTTCTTGTTTGCATTATTGCAGGCATTTCTGCTTTCTGTTAAAAATGCGGAATTATTCGAAAAAGCAGAAAATCTTACAAGTAGTGTTGAAATTCAAAATCGTCTAAAAGAGGCTCTACTTTCTACTCCTTCTTACGATATTGACAGTTCTTTGTTAGCTTTTGTAGAAAATGTAGGTGTTGAAAAAATTATGGTTTTTTCTATCGAAAACGAAAAAATATTTATCAGCAATTATGTCAAAAAAGACCAGACAAAACAAAAAGTTAAAATACCCGTTGAGTTTGACCAAAAAAATGAATTGTTTTATACAGATTTTGTTAAAAAAGCTTTTTTAAATCACGAAATAACTGTCTTTTCTACTAAGAAAAAAAAGGATACAACAAATGACTATTTTGCTAAGAATAATATTAAAAATATAATTGTATTACCGCTTTTAGAGAAAGAAAACGTAATCGCAGTCATTTACATAGAAAATAAAATTTCGTACCTTACTAATTCCCAGTTAGCTGTCATAAAATCCACTTCCTCGCAGTTTTATAATATTATAAATACTGCTGTTGCTTATATAAGGCTTAAAGCAGTTAATGAATATCTCGAAAAAGAAGTAAATATAAGAACTGCCGAAGTCGAAAAACAAAAACACGATATTGATCATAAAAATCAAGAATTGGACGAAAAAATTCAGTTGCTCGAAGAACAATATATAATCCAGCAGGAAATTAACAGCGAACTTGAAACCCAAAACTTAGAGCTTGAAACTCAAAACGAACAAATAAGCGAACAAAACGAAGAAATCATTCAGCAAAAAGAACAATTAGAAAAACACAATAAGTTAATTTCCGAGAATATTGAATATGCAAGCACAATTCTTAAAGGTTTGAATCAGACTGAAGTTGAAATTCCGTTTAGTAGCTCATTTTATTTAAGTTTGCCCAGAGACATAGTAAGCGGAGATTTTTTTTGGAGCAAACTTATCGGAAATAAATTCGTTTTTATCCTTGGTGATAGTACCGGACACGGCGTGCCTGGTGCTTTATTGAGCATTTTGGGTATTCGTCTGTTGAATAAAATTATCGCTGACCTTTTCGAAAAAGACTCTGATACCTTACCATCTGCTATTCTGGATAATCTTAGGGATACGGTCAAAAAGCAACTTTCAGACGAAAACTCAGAAATGAAAGACGGATATGATATGTCTTGTTGCATTTATGATACAAAATCTATGGAACTTTTATACTCTGGTGCATATAATCCTGTCTTTATTATTCGCGATAATAATATTATTCAACTAAAACCAGATAGAATGCCAATTGGCATTTATATTACAGGTTTTGAAAAACCTTTTTCACATCAAAAAATTCAGATTTTGCAAAAAGACAGAATTTATCTGTTTACTGACGGATTTATTGACCAATTTGGTGAAAAAACTGGCGAAAAAATATATATGACTAATTTTAAAAAAATTTTAATTGAAATGCAAAATCAGAATTTATCGGATCAAAAGAAATTGTTGGAAAATTTTTTTGCTGGTTGGAAAGGTAAAAAACCGCAAATCGACGATGTTAGTGTTGTCGGTTTTGAAGTTTAATTTCAATGAATTTCAAATATTTATACATATTTGCTTTTTTGTCGTTGTTGTTTTTATCTTCTTGTAATAACAAAGAAGAAAAGAAAAATATAACTGCCGAAAATGGTGTTATAGTGATAAATAACTTCGGAAACAATAAAAATTATCCCCTTGACGGAGATTGGGAATTTTATTGGAGTCAGTTGTTATTTCCTGTGAATTTTGAAAATTATAATATTGATACCGTTGATTTTGTAAAAGTTAATGGCGTTTGGAATAATTACATTGTTGATGATAATAAAATCGGTAAAAACGGCTTTGGTACTTTTCATCTTAAACTTGTTGTTCCAAAAGGTGAATATGGACTGAAAATCAGAAGAATAGAAACTGCCTATAATCTTTGGATAGATGACGTGCTAATTACAAGCAACGGAAATGTCGGCAAAGACAAAGAATCATCAGTTGCTCAGCTTCACCCAAAAATTGTTTTTTTTGATGTGAAAAATGATACAACAGATGTTGTTATTCAGGTCAGCAATTTTCACCATCGGGTAGGAGGGATACAAAACAAAATTTTCATTGGAAAACCAAAAGATATTTATTGGAGTCAAACTGTAAGTTTGCTTACAACTTTTTTTCTAACCGGTAGTTTTTTGATTATAGCAATTTATTTCCTTTTTACTTTTATTTTTACTTCCCATAGTGGATTAGCTCCTCTTTATTTCAGCTTAACTATTATTTTCAGCATATTGTTTGCTCTTGTTAATGGTGAAAGTTTTTTTACCAAAATATTTACTGAAATGCCATGGGAAATGGTCAAAAAAACTGATTTTATAGGAAACTACGGTAGGCTGATTTGTTTTATATTGTTTCTTAAGAGCATTTTTATGCAACATAAAATTTTATCTAATCTTTTAACAACAATAATTACCGTAATTTTTTCTCTTTTTGTTTTAGTCGTAATCGTTACTCCCGCATCTTTTTATACAAATACTTTGTATCCTTTTTTAGCTCTTACATTTGTAATTTTAATTTTTATTTCAGTTAAACTTTTTATTTTAGCCTTAAAAAAAGACACACCTGCAACAATTGTTTTGTTTGGAATAATAACAGTTGTAATCACTTTTGTTAATGATGCTCTTTCTTATGCTAATTTAATTAATACGCCTTATGTAGCAAATATTGGACTTTTTGTGTTTCTTCTGGCTAATTCCGTTGTCCTTGCCCTTAACATTTCTAATGCAAGAAAAACAAATGTTCAATATACGGCTTTGTTTGAAAATATCAATAAAATCCGATATGAACTATACAATATTAATTCATTCGACCTTGGTAAAATGTTAAGCATTGTAACCGTTGAAGTTAAATCTGACTTTTCTTCAATCTTTTTTATTGAAGACAACAAATATAAATGTGAAATTATTTATAATGCAGGTAATACTGACAGTGCATTTTTAGGCGATGCTTTAAAAATTGATTTTAACGAAACTCTATTTGAGTATGTTAATCGAAAGAAGAAAACTATTGCTGTTAAAGATTACATTCTTTTACCTATTTACGATGAAAAAAAGATTAAAGCGGTTGTTTTTTTCAAGGAAGTTAAAGCCAGACTAAAACAAAGCACTGAAATTCTGGAAATGCTTCAAAATGAGTTTGATACATTTATTAGTAATTACACTTATTATTATCAACTACAAAATTTGAACAAAAACCTTGAAAAGATTGTAGAACAAAGAACAAACCTCATTTTTAAACAAAAAGATGAACTGTTTATAAAACAAGCCTCACTTGATGAAAAATTGGAAGAGCTTAATATCAGCAACAGTATTATTGACGATATGAACATAGAACTTATTAAAAAAGCATCTCTTATTGCTCAAAAAATAAAAGAATCAGAAGAAAAACAGAACAAAATAAAAAATCAGAAAGAAGTTATTGAATACAAAAATAAAACTATTTCAAGTAGCATTAATTATTCAAAAACTATTCAATCTACATTATTAAAATATACTCAACAAATTCCGAAATCTGAATATTTTGAAATTTCAATGCCTCGAAATATGGTAAGCGGAGATTTCTGGTTTTCTCAAAATTATAAAAATTACACAATAATTGCATTTTTTGATTCAACCGATACAAACGTTATATCCACATTTTTATCTATTTATATAAAATCATTATTTGAGGAAGTTTTTAACAAAAACCCCGAACTTGTTATAAAAAGCCCTGATTTGTTTTTGAAGGATATGAAAAATATATTCTTTGAAACTATTGACAAAGAAAGCCCGAAAGATGATGACTATGATGTGTTTTTATGCGTTATAAATCAGGAAAATGGAAAAATGGTTTATGCCGGCGAGGGTATTATAGCAAATATTGCAAGAGAAAAAGAAATTTTGGATTTAAACCTTGCAAAAAAAGTTTTTGTCGAAAGAAAAAATGTAGAATATGACAGCTCTGTTTTTGAGCTGCATTACGGAGATACTCTGTATGTTCAGTCTGACGGTTTGATTAATCAAATCGGACAAAAAACAAAGAAAAAATTTGGTCAGATAGCATTAAATAATATGCTGGGTGAAATTCAAAATTATGATTTCAACAAACAAAAAAATGAAATTATTAACACGTTTAAAACTTGGAAAGGTGACTTTAAGCAAGTAGATGATTACTTGTTTGTTGGTTTCAAGTTTATTGAATCTTAATGAATAATAAGTTAGTTTTTATATTATTATTTGGACTTTTTGTGTTTTTTTTCACTTCGTGTAAAAAAGAAAATTCTGAAAATCAAAAAGTAGTCAAGGGTGTTATAAATCTATCTGATTTTGACAAAGATAAAATTTATACTATTCAAGGCGACTGGGAATTTTATTGGAATAAACTTTTAAAACCTTCCGAAATCAGAAACCTTCCGTCCGATTCTGTGAATTACACTTATGTGAACAACGGCTGGAACGATTTTATTTATAACGGACAAAAAATTAAAGGGTTTGGTTTTGCAACATACAGACTCAAAATAATAGCACCACAAGGTTTATATACTATCAAATTCAGACAAATTCTGTCTGCATACAAAGTATGGATAAATGATAAATTGGTTTCACAAGTTGGTAATCCGGGAGATATTAATACACATAATGCCAAGATATTGCCGAATGAAATTGTTTTTAGGTCTGTATCAGATACAATTGAAGTTGTTTTGCAGGTTAGTAATTATTCGCACAGAGTAGGAGGTATTCAGGAACTTGTAACTATCGGAAAACCTAATGTAATAACCGAAAGAGTAAAGAATAGTCTGAATTATTCGTTCTTTATTCTCGGTTCCGAAGCAATTTTTGCTTTGTATTTCCTTTTAACTTTCTTTTTCCGCCGAAAAAACATAGCTTATCTCTATTTTAGTTTCAGCATACTTACATCTTTGCTGTTTGAGATAGTAAATAATGAAATGTTTTTTATGAGAGTCTTGTCTGAAATTTCGAGTTTTGAATTAATCAAAAAAATCGACTTTTTATGCAATTACACTCGCCTCACATTTTTTAGTTTATTCTTTTGGGCTTTTTTTAAAGACAATAAAATAATAAACAAATATGTTTTCAGTGTTATTTTATCTATTTCTGTTATACTGGATTTGTATGTCTTATTTACTCCTTGCCGACTTTACTCAGAAACATTAATGTTTTTTATGGCGTTTGGTCTTATCAGTTTCCTTTATTTTACTTTTTCATTGTTGTACGGACTTTTCAAAAAAGTTAAAAATATTGTTTTTTCGTTTATCGGTATGTTAATTTTTAATATAGGACTTATAAATGATATTCTTTTCAATCTGAATGTTATTAATTCAATTTATTTGTTAAACACCGGATTGCTTATATTTTTTATTATGCAGAGTATTATACTTGCTCTTAATTATTCTTATACGCAATCAAGCGTTAATATTTTATCTAACAGATTTATAGTGCTTGACCGTCTTAGAAATTCCTTTTTAAATATTACTTCTTACGATTTACCTAAAGCTTTGGAAATTATCAGTGCTGAATACGAAGCAGATAAAATTGAAATTCTTGTTTATAATAACAAAAAAACATATTGCGAAAGCAAAAAACAAGATGGAAGTATTCTTTTTGCTCAGATGGAGCAGAATTTGACTTCTGATTTTGATGAAAATTTATTTATTGATTCAACCGTTAAATCTAAAAATTTACTTTTTCATAAAGATGAGTTTTCTGTTTTTTCTATGCCTTTAATTCAAAATGAAGAAATCAAGGCTGTCCTATTGCTTGGTAGAATTAAAAAATTCACTAAAGAAGAGCTTACTATTCTTGAAGATATATCTTCTCATATATCAGTTATTTTTGAAAATTATAACTATTTCTGGACTTTGGACAAAATCAATAAAAATCTTGAGTTTTTAATTGATAAAAGAACAAAACTGGCATATAAACAAAAAGATGAGCTAATTGCAAAAACGTTTGAACTTGACAAAAAAATTGAAGAACTTAATATTTCTTCAAAAATTGTTGATGATTTGAATCAGGAACTAATTACAAACAGAAGAGAAATTACAGAGGCGCAACAAAAACTTATGATTCAGCAACAGGAAATTAATTCTCAGAAATTATTATTGACTGATAAAACCAAAAATATTAATTCAAGCATAAATTATGCTCAAAAAATACATAAAACTTTATTTAGAATAAATCAAAGAGTTGATAACACAGAGATTTTTGAGTTTGCTAAACCAAAAGATATTGTAAGTGGCGATTTCTGGGGCGTTTTTAAATCTGCTAACAAAATATACGTTACATTGGTTGATAGCACCGGACAGAACGTCAGTGGTACTTTTCTGAGTTTTTTAATTCTTTCTTTCATCGAAGAAATTATAATTGACAATTTCAGAAATGACTTGTCATCTGCTGATATTCTATATTTACTGAAAAATAAATACCTGAAATTTATTGGTGCTGAAAAAACTTCCAGACTAATTCAAGATAGCTTTGATATATCACTTGTTGCTTTTGACAATCGAAACAATGTGCTTGAGTTCAGCGGTGCAGGGCAACCGGCTTTGATTGTGCGAAAAGGTGAAAATATTTTTCTCGAACCTGATATAAGCCCTGTTGGTGGGCATCAACATTTTTTCGACAACAAATACAAAAACAAAAAAATCGAGTACAAAAAAAACGATACTGTTTATTTATTCAGTGACGGATTTAGTAATCAGATTACAAAAGAAACTAAACAAAAATTTGGTATAAATAATTTTTTACTGTTGCTTAACAGCATTTCTCCTTATGCTTTCGATAAACAAAAACACGATTTAAATGAAAAATTTGATGAACTTTTGCAAAACATCAGACAAATTGATGATGTTTTAGTCGTTGGTGTAAAGTTTAATATCTGAATTCTTGTCTAATTATTGATTATTAGATGTTTCCTTTAAATTTTTTACTTATTTATGAATATAGTTAATTTTTCTGACACAGAAACAGCCTTTCGGATAAAATCTTATAAAGAACTGAAAAGAGCTGTTTTTTTATTCAAATTGATAAATTTCAGGTTTTTTGTAAAATTATCACGATTTTTTACAAATCTTGCTTTGAAAATCAGATTCCCTATTGCTTGGGCTGTTAAACCAACTGTTTATAAGCATTTTGTAGCCGGCGAAACAATCCAGAGTTGCAGCAAAATAATAGATAAATATAGAGAGTTTAATGTTAAAATAATTCTGGATTATTCAGTTGAAAGCGGTAAAAAAATTGAAGACATAGAAAAAACGTTGGCTGAAACTCTCCGAACAATTGATAACGCTGCAAAAATTGAAAATGTACCTTTTGTTGTTTTCAAACCAACAGCATTGTCGCTTGTTCATATTCTTGAAAAAGCATCAAAACAAACTCCGCTGGATAATACAGAAAATGATGAACTGAATAATTTTAAAAACCGTGTAAAAATATTGTGTCAAAAAGCTTTTGATTCAGGAATACCTATATTATTTGATGCAGAAGATGTTGCTTATCAGAATATTATTGACCAAACTGCTTATGAAATGATGTTGTTTTATAACAAAGATAGAGCAATTGTTTACAATACGCTCCAAATGTATCGTTCAGACAGGATAAATTATCTGAGTAATTTATACAAAAAATCAGTTGATGATAATATTTATTTAGGATTAAAATTTGTCAGAGGTGCGTATATGGAACACGAAAGAGAATTAGCAAAAAATTCAGGTTATGCAGACCCTATTCATAAAACAAAGCAAGATACAGATAATGCTTATAATGAGGCTTTAAGATTTTCGGTTGAGCATATTGACAGAATTTATATTTTTAATGCTACACACAACCAAGAAAGCACACTTCTTTTAGTTGATTTGATGGCAAAAAACAAAATTTCTAATAATGATAAAAGATGTTATTTTTCGCAATTATACGGTATGAGCGATAATATTTCGTTTAATCTTGCAAAATCGGGCTTTAATGTTGCAAAATATACTCCTTATGGACCTGTAAGACAGGTTTTACCATATCTCTTGAGGCGTGTTGAGGAAAATTCATCTGTTGCCGGACAAACATCAAGAGAATTGGGTTTATTGAAGAACGAATTAAAAAGGAGGAAAATAAAATAAAAAAACCATTAATTTATCAATAGTTCGGTATATTTTGAAGTAATTCGTTAATATTCAGCAAATTGATTTTGTATGTGTAACAAATTAGTAGTTGATTGAAAATCAATAATTTGCTAATTTGCTAATTGAAAAATTAACGAATTATTGTTTATTAATGGTTTTATATAAATATAGGTTAAAATCTGATATTATTTTATTTTGATTTATAAAATTCAGATATTTAATATTTTTTGAAAAAAAATTATTTGCTGCCAACAAATGAAAGTATTCCAACTGCACAGGTTTTTTTATCTGTTACACCATCTTTGAATCTTATAGAAACATAGTACATTCCTGATTTTCTGCATACGAAATCAAAAGAGTTGTAATGTTTTCCGCTAGCAGGATCGTAAGTCGATCCATAAGGATCTGTTTTTTCAGGATGTTGGCTATCGTATAAGGTTAAAATTACTTTCTTTTCAAATCCTTCTGGAACGCATAGATTAAATCTGTAATGTGCGTCTTTATTTAATACAACTGTCCAACGAGCTCCACTTTCTGCAGCAGTTGTGTTTTTCAACTTTGTATTGAAGTCTCTTAAATAGATACTTTGTGTTTCTGTTGCACAAGCATAAACCATTTTTTGAGGACATTGTGCTTTGGCTTTTTGTGGCAGTAAACTAAAAACAGCAAATGCAGCAATCAATGAAATTATGAATTTTTTCATATTACAATTTTATTAGTTTGTTACGAATTTTTTCTGTTGTTGATATTATTTGTTGAAGTTGTTCGTCAGTAATTTCGACGACACTAACTTCATTTTGAGTTATAACTACGTGACCATCAATAACTTCTGTTACAGGGTCGCCTACTTCGTAAGTTATTTTTACTTGGTCAAAAATATTTTGAAATTCCTTAAAATCAGCAACTAAACTTTCAAAATAAGGATCATCTGAATATATTTTCAGTATGGGGTAAAGCATACTAAATAAAATTTTCTGTTCTCCGATTCTTTCTCTTAATTTTTCTGTCTCTTTTTCGCTTGCCACTTGTGTCAGCAAATATAAACCTTCTAACCAAACGCCTGTAATAACAAGTAAACTCAAATTGCTTCTTGCACTTTCTCTTAGATATGAGTCCATTTCCTGAAAACTCTGCACAGATAAAAATAGCAGAGAGTCTATATTATCGTTGCTTGTTGCTATTCTTTTAAATGATTGAAAATCAAAAAACTGGCTTACTTTCAAATCGTCAGAAAGACGTTTGATAGCAGAAAGATATTCAACTATAAGCGAAGACCTTTGATATACGTTTAGATAACCCAAATCTGCACTTAACATACCTAAAGCCATTGCTTTTTTGTTGTTTGTATCGTAATTTTCAGTAAGTTTAGGATCAACCAAATATTTTTTTGAAAATTCAACATTTAAACTGTTCATTAAAGCAGCCATTTCTACAGGAGAAGAAAAACTGCTGATGATTTCATTAATTGCTTCTTCGTTTATAACAACTGATTGAGTATTATCCTGCTCAGTTATCAGATTATTTAAATCGTTTTCATCTTTGTTCTTACAGCCTAATGTATATGATTGCACGTATAGAAAAAAAACGATACAAATTATGCTTAGTATGTATTTTTTTAGCATATTGAATGGTTTATTATGCAAAAATAAAAAATAATTTTGATAAAATAAAAAAAAATAATTTTATCTTTATGTATTTTGCTCTGAATATATTTAAAATAAGTGTGTTATAATTTGAATAACTCTATTATTTTGTTTTTTATTTTTGTTCCGTTAGATGTTTTTTTGTTTTATATAATTGACAGAACGATTAATCCAATAACTATAACTGCTGTTGATATTAAAAGTATATATTTTAGTTTTTTTTGTTTTTTTATAAATTTAAAAATTTTCTCAATTCCTGAAATACCTCTTTTAAGATGCTCAAAATAAAGAGGAGGATATAAAAGTAAAGTCATAAACCAAATGACAGCCATGTTAAACCAATATGTATCAAAATGTTTTCCGAAGAAATATTTTTCAGGAGCGTAAAAATGTGCTCTGAATCCTATAAAATTACTGTCGTCAGGTTCTTGGAAAATTGGCTCTGCCTGTCGTACTAGTTCATCTTTATATCTTAAAATTTTGTATTTTTCGTATGTGTTGGTAACTATATCTTTTACGTGTTCATTTTCGTATTTGTTACGTAATCTTATATATAAACCAGGGTCTTTTAATGCCATTGCATTTTTTAAAGCTTCTTTTTCGGAATCTTTCTGAAAATTTATTGTTCCGTAAAATTTTCCAAGTTCTTCAAAATAATAAACCGTTTCATCATAAATATCTTCATCGAATTTTTCTAATGTCAGGTAATCCATATAATCATAACTAACGTCTTCACCTGTTTTAGTAAGCTCCTTGCCGATTTCGTTTTTGAGCAAAGCAAGATTTTCAGTAATTATCTGGTCGATAGAATCTACATTGGCTTCTTCGTCAAAGTCTTTTGTGTCAATTCCGTCAATAATATCTGTAAGTGCTTCTTCCAATTCTGGTATCCAGTGAACTTGCATAAAGTCGGCTTTGCTTATCTGACGGTCAATTTCGAAAAATGCTTCTTCAAATACATTGTTTTTAAACTGATGCACCATTAAAGCTTCGTATGCCCATCTGGACTGCATAAACTCTGCAACTACCGGAACCTTGTCTATACTTCCGATTTTTCTGTTTAATTTGCTAAAGCTGAACATTGCACCGCCTAATGACATTAATGGAATCATTATCAGCGGAATTAGGATATATATTGTTACGGCTGAATTGAAAGTTGCTGAAATATTAAGCCCCAGCATATTGGCATATACAAAAGTTGAAAATAGTGCAAACCAATAAAAAAAGTTCATTCCCACAATTCCCAACATTGTATTTCCTATCAAGACGTATTCAATTGCCTGTATTGCTGAAATAACAGTAAGAATTATTATTTTAGCCATTAAATAGCTTGACCGCGAAAGGTTTAGAAATGCTTCCCGTTTTAATATTTTTCTGTCTCTGTATATTTCTTCGGCACTAACAGTAAGTCCCAGGAATAATGCAACTACAATGCTCATAAATATGAACGGTGGAATGTTTTCATTGTCGAAGAAAATATATACGTTTGAGGTCGGGTCGGCAATATAGCGTATTAAAAATGATAAAATGAATGCAAGTAAAGGTGCTTCTGTCATACTAAGCACAATATACTGTGTATTGCTTAATTTAGAAAGCAAATCTCGTGTCAAAAATATTTTTAACTGATTAAACCAGTTTGGCAAATTAAGTGTTTTTTCGGGTTTATCGTCCGATTTTTCGACACGTGATATTTCTTTTTGACCATAGTAGGTTTCAGACCAAGCAATCGGTGTTACTTTTCTGTTTGGAGTGTATCTGCCGAACTCATCAACAACTTTTGCTTCTATAATATCAAAAATCAGTTCAGGTTTTACTGTTCCGCAAACATGGCATTCTCCAACATCACTGCTGACTTGTTTATCAAGGGTTTTGAAGTATATAATTGCTTCAACAGGGTTCCCGTAATATACCTGATAGCCACCTGTATCTAAAATCATCATATTATCAAACATTTTGTAAATGTCTGATGACGGTTGGTGGATTACTACAAAAATTAGTTTCCCTTTCAGAGCTAATTCTCTCAGAAGGTCCATTACATTTTCAGAATCTCTTGAAGAAAGACCCGATGTCGGTTCATCAACAAAAAGAATCAAAGGTTCTCTGATTAATTCTAATGCAATATTGAGTCTTTTTCTTTGTCCGCCGCTTATAAGTTTGTTGAAAACATTACCTACTTTAAGGTGTTTTATTTTATCAAGACCTAAATTAGTAAGTGTTTGATTAACAAGATTAGTTAAATCTGAGTCTTTTTTATCTTTAAAACAAAGTTTGGCACTGTAGTATAGGTTTTGAAAAACAGTTAATTCTTCAATTAATAGGTCGTCTTGTGGTATGTAGCCAATTGTTCCTTCAAGTTTATCTTTTTGTGTATGTAGATTTAAGTTATTAATCATTACAGATCCGGAAGTGGGAGTGTAAATACCGGATAAAATATTTAATAAAGTGGTTTTTCCTGAGCCGCTTGCTCCGAGAATTCCTATTAGTTTTCCTTGTGTTTCGGATAAATTGATTCTTTGTAAGCCTATATCTCCTGTTGGAAATTTATAATGAACATCTTTAACGTCGAATGATAATTTAGAAACAGAAATGTCAGATAAGAATTTTGCAACAACATCGCTGTAATAAACAGGTTTTCCTTTTGGTAGTTTCAGAGTACTTCCGGTTGCGTATAGGTAAATTCTTTGGTTGCTTATAGGTAAACCGTTTAAAAGGACGCCTTCGTTACCGGTGTAACGCATAAAATATAATTCTGAACTTGAAATTCTCAGAACTAAAATTTTACCGTCAATATGGTCTGTCTTAATAGAAAGGCAGCTTTGACACAAAACATCTTCATCGTCAATAATTAAAATGCAACTTTTGTCAATTTTTTCAAGTTCATTTTCAATAACAAAGTCTCTGATGTTTGAATAATCTTCTTTTGAAACATTAAACACCTCTGCAACGGTATCAATAATAGCCATTCTTTGTTCTGTAAACTGACGGCTAGTATTTACCATTTCGAAAAGACGGACAAGTACAACAATTTTTTGGTTTTGGTCTAAGGTTTTATTGATTTTTCTGCAAAGACCTAATGTTCTAACGGATTCTTGAACCGGCGTGAGTTGTTTTTTCTTTTTTTCAACTTGTGCAAATTCGTCAATTTCAGCTTTTTCCTTGAATTTTTTAAGATATTCCTGTACAGCTTCATGACCGAGTTGTTGTGTTAAAAAAGATTCAACAAATTCCAGTTCTTTTGTGTGTACTCCTTCATCTTGTTTTGCGATAATGGCAAGGAGTTGAATTAAGGCATTTAATATTTCTTCACTCATTTTTTAATAATAGACATAATATTAGTCCACTTCATAGCTTACTTGTTCAAAAGGTACTTCAACTATATCAGCATATTCTTCGCCTGCCTCTTCCATATCTTCATCATCTTCGGGATAATGCCATCTAACGAGTACATCGTGACCGTCGTCGTACATATCTTCTAATTTTAATAAAACGTCAAGCAATAATTTTGAAGATGCTGTGTTGAAATATTCGAGTTTGAAATCGAAAATCGTTTTTTCCATAGGTGACTGTGCATATTCATCTAACCACTCTAATATAGGTTCGTAAAATGCTACAACATCTTCGGGCAGTGAACGACCCGAAATTTCAAAAATCGGATTATCTTTATTTGGATCTAATATTACCTTAGGAGTGTCATCTGTACCTTGAATTTTAATTGGCTGTAACATATTTGATTTTTTTTTTTGTTAAAAATTAGTTATCTGATTTTAAACGAGAAATAGTAGAAGTAAGAACAAAAAATGATTTTTCTTCGTCAATTTTGATGAAACTGTAAACCAGTTTTTGTCCTGTTTTTCGGGCAATATCAATAAAACCTAATCCGGCACCACCTTTTTCCGAAAGACGTCCTTCTTTAATTTTTTGTTTATAGAGTTTATTAAGCTCTTCTTTGTCGAGTTGATTTATGTGTTCAAGCATTTTTTTCAACTCGTCAATTTTTTCGTTGATAACCACATTTCCGGTTGTAACGTTATATTCTTTTTCGTCTTTGCTTACCAAAAAAATACCTCTTCCATCTTTAGACTCAACAAAGTTAAACTGATTATCTGCGTGTTTGCTTATGTTTTGTAAACATTCGACCATAACATGAAAAACTTTCTTTTGAACCGAACTGTAATCTTCATCCTTAATCATATTGTTTTCAGTCAAAGATGTAAAAGCTTTGGTTATCTGATGTGTAATTTCTCCCTCGTAAGCTAAGTTTATATTGTTTTTTTTCATCTTAAGATAAAAATCGTAAACAAACTCAAGGGATTTTTTACTGTCTTTTAAAATATTTGCCATATTTAGAAAAAGTTTTTAAAATTCAACACCTAATAATATTATATCATCAATTTGTTTGTGTTCTCCTTTCCAGTTTAAGAAAAGGTTTTCAATAATATTTGAAAATTCAAAAATGCTTGCATTTTTGTTTTCTTCAATTGTTTCTCTGATTTTGTTGTTTTTCATTTTCTCTCCTTTTTCACCACCAACTTGGTCAGCAAGACCATCAGAAAACAAAAATATTTTGTCGTTTTGCTTGTAATTAATAACGTAGTTTTCAAAGTTTTTTTCAGTTTTATTTTTCATAGGAATTCCTCCTATGGCTTTCAAAGAACCTTTATACTGTACTAATTCACCATTATTTTTCAGATAATAAAGAGGTCTGTGTGCCCCTGCAAAGTCTAATTGATTTGTTTCAAAATTTATTTTACATAATGCAATATCCATACCATCTCTTGCTTCTGCGTCTATATCGTCTTGCTTTAATGTTTTTCTGACATTGAAATGAAGTTTGTCAAGGATTTGCCCTGCATTTAATTCTTTTCCTTCGGTAGATACTATGTTGTTAATCAGGAAGTAACCAATAAAAGAAAGCAGTGCGCCCGGAACTCCGTGTCCGGTACAGTCTATGGCTGCAATATAAACGATGTTTTGTTGTGGGAAAATCCATGGAATATCGCCGCTTACTACATCGCGGGGGCGATAAAACATAAATGATTTGGGTAATGCATTCCTGATTTTATCTTCAGTCGGCAGAATAGCAGTTTGTATTCTTCTGGCGTAGTTAATACTTTCAGTGATACTTTTGTTCTTTTGTTCTATTTCTATTTGAATAAGTTTTTGTTCCGTAATATCGTGAGCAACAAAAAGAACGGTTTCTAATTCATTGTATTCGTTAAATTCTGGGATTGCGTTAAATTGAACAATGCGGTCGTTCTGTCCTTCTGAGCCAGGGAAAACAGTTTCAGATTCAAATTTTACGTTGTTTTTTAAAATCTTGTCAAGGGCATTCTGAAAAACAAGTTCAATTTCAGCAGGTAAATTAGCTTCATTTATGATATTTCCGATAAGGTTCCTTTTTCCGATACTGATGAACTGTTCTGCGATAGGATTTGCGTAAAAGAACCTACCTTCTGTATTTACTCGCACAATCATATCAATTGAATTTTCGGAAAGAGCTTGCATTCTACCGCTCATTCTTTGTGCTTTTTCAGCAATTTTACGAACAGTTATGTCACGTGTATTAAAAATTATACCGTTAATAGCGGGGTTTTTGAGAAGATTTCTGCCGGTTGTTTCCAGCCAGATTTCTTCATTGTCGGATTTTTTGAATGTTGTTTCAAATGAAACAGGTTTTTCGGGATTATCAATTAAAGTAACAAAAGAAGATTTGAATTTATTGTTTGTATCTTCATCAAATACTAAAAATCCGTTTAGACCAACCAGTTCTTCGGCATTCATTCCAAGAATAGATTTTATAGACGGGCTTTCATAAGTGATAGTTCCGTTTTTGTTGTAAATTGAAATAACCTCAGATGCATTTTCCAACAAAGAATAGAGCCTTTTTTGAGAACGTTCAACTTCTGCAATTTGGGCAGCAAGTTTACGGTTTGTTTCTTCCAGCTCCTTTTGAGTTTTCTTCATCTGTTCTGCATTATATCTTAATTCTTCTTCATTTTTTTTGAGTTTATAAGTCATCTCCCTTGATTCTTGAAGAAGTTTTTCGGTTCTTTCGTTAACTTTAAGATTAAATACAGTTTGCCCGACTATGTTTGAGATTTCTCTCATTAAGTTGATGGTTTTTTCAGGAAGTTTAGTTTCTAACGAAGCTATTTCTATAACACCCTGAAGTTTTTCATCACCCAGAAGTGGTGTAATTATAAGTGTTTTAGGTTTTTTGTCGCCAATAATACCGGAAGAGATTGTTGTGTAATTTTCGGGAATTTCACGTCTATAAATAATGTCTTTTTCAAAAGCCGCAGCTCCAATAAGTCCTTGTCCGACTTTGAAAGATTTGTCAAAATATTTGCGGCGGTTGTATGCGTAATTAGCAATGTTTTTTAAAAGTTTGTCATCTTCGTCATAAATGTAAAAAGCCCCTTGAACTGCATTCATATAATCAACCAAAGTCAATGTAGTCTCGTATGCTAAATCTTCAATTTTATTGTGAAAACGAAGTATGTCGCCAACTAATTCCTTCCCTTTTGCAATCCAGCTTTGTTCGGCTTCTCTTTGTGATGTTTCGATAAGGTTATTACGCATAAGTAATAATGATTGCCCAAGCATATCGTTTGGATCGACTTCTAAGTCAGCAGCAAGTTCTCCTTGTCCGATTTTTTTTGCAAAATCAGAATTTTTTTGGAGAACATCATTCATTTTGATGATAGTATAGTTAAGCTGATTTCTTATTTTTATAGTATTAATAATAAGAATATGAAATACTAGTGCTAAAACTAAAGGTGCAGTATCTACAATATATATAATTGTATTGTTTGAGTGTATGTATTTAATACCGTTTATGTCAAATAAAAGGTCAAACCGATTTATTTCTATAATCCAAGAAGTTAATAGAAACTGAAGTCCTATCAGAAATCCCAATAAGGTGTATTTATATCTTGTTTTTTTATTTATTGTGTCTTTATTCATTTAGACATAAAATTATTTTCACAAAAGTACAAATAAAAAGTTTAAAATTATTATTTTTAAAAAAAATGTTTTATTCAAAAGTATCAAGCCATTCTTTATATAAATTATCATCTTCTTGGTCAAATTTATCTGTTATGCTATCTTCAATTTCTTTTAGACGTTGATTTTCTTCTTCGGCTAACTGAAATTCTTTTAGTAATTCTTCCATATTCTGAGTCATAATTTTTTCTTGAATTACAAGTTCATTTTCAAGTCTTTTTTGTTCAGAAATATCAAAAGCCAGATATAATATTTTTACAATATTTCCATGTATGTTTTTTACAGGAGTATATTGGTTTAAAAGCCAGACATCTTCGTCTGTCATTTTGTTTTTTCTTTTTACAACTATTTGTTGAAGTTCTCCTTGGTTGACTTTTTTCCAAATTTTTTCAAATTCTTCAAATTCTTCTTCTGGAATGAATTCTTTAATGTTTTTACCAATCATTATTTCAGGATCATATCCTAAAGTAGAAACGTGAATACTGTTTGAAGAAACAAAAGTACCTTCGGGTAAATACTCAGCTCGCATTAGTGTTTGATCCACCGCAGAAAACAATGCTGTTAGTTCCAGTTCGTTTTGTTGAGTTTTTTCGAGTAGTTCTTTTGTTTGTTGTTCCATTTTTTTTTCTTCGGTAATATCAATACCAAGATACAGTATTTCAATTACATCACCTTTTGTGTCAAAAACCGGATTATATTGGTTTTTCAACCAAATGTCTTCGTCTGTAGTTTTGTTTTTTCTTCTAGCAACAAGTTCTTTTTGATTCCCTTTACAAACTTCTTTCCAGAGAATTTCAAAATCCTCTTTTTCATTTTCAGGAATAAATTCAAGAATTTTTTTACCAATCATACTGTTTACTTCATAACCCATTATTGATTGGTGTACCTGATTTGATTCTATGAACACACCTTCTGTTGTATATCTGGCGCGCATAATAGTCCTATCAATACCGCTAAGAATGTTTTTAAGGGCAAGTTCTTTTAATTGAGCTTCACTAAGAAGGTCGGCAGCCATTTGTTCTACTTGTTTCTGTTCTGTTATGTCTATTGCAAGATATAAAACTTTAATAACACTGCCTGTATTATCTTTGATAGGTGTGTATTGGTTTAATAACCAGACATCTTCTCCGGTTGCTTTATTGGTTCTTTTTACGGTAATTTGTTCAAGGTTTCCTTCTTTTACGCTATCCCATATAATAATGAAATTTTCTTTGTCTTCTTCGGACAAAAATTCCAGTATATTTTTACCAATCATATTTTGTTTGTCATATCCGAGAGTGTGGGTATGAATTTCGTTTGCATCAACAAAAGTACCATCGGGAAGATATTCTGCTCTCATAATTGCCTGGTCTATACCGGATAAAATACCGCTTAACTGAATTTCTTTTTGTTGAGCTTCGGTAAGTAGCTTTGCAGCAATTTGTTCTGCCTTTTTTTGTTCGGTAATATCAATACCCAGATAAAGAATTTTAATAACGTCACCGTCTTGATTTTCGATTGGCGTGTATTGATTTAACAGCCATATATCTTCTCCGGTGGACATATTGATTCTTTTGACAGTGGCTTGTTCCAGATTACCTCTCTTGACTCTGTTCCAAATTTTATGAAAATTATCTCTTTCGTTTTCGGGAATAAATTCAGTAATATTTTTCCCTTTCATATTTTCAATGTCGTATCCCAGAGTTTGAGCGTGAATATCGTTTGCATTGATAAAGGTTCCATCAATATAATATTCGGCACGCATTATTGCCTGGTCGATACCGGTAAATATACCTCTTAGTTCAAGCTCGTTTTGTTTTGTTTGAGTAAGCAGCTCCTGTGCTTTTGCTTCTGCTTGTTTTTGTTCAGTAATATCAATAGCCAGATAGAGGATTTTAACAATATTATTATTTTCGTCAGAAATAGGGTTGTATTGATTTATTAACCATATTTCTTTGCCAGTACTTTTATTTACTCTTTTAACTGTAAGTTCTTTTGGCTTTCCGGAAACAACTTCTTTCCATAATTTTTTAAAATTTTCTCTTTCTTCTTCCTGAATGAAATCAAGGATGTTTTTACCTGACATATTCTGAATTTCGTAACCCATAATTCTTTGGTGAACAGAATTCGAGTTAATAAAGGTTCCGTCGACTGAGTATTCAGCACGCATAATTGTTCTATCTACGCCGGAGAGAACTCCTTTAAGCTCAACCTCTTTTTCTTGAGTTTCTTTAAGTAATTTTTGGGATTTTTCTTCAGCAACTTTTTGTTCGGTAATGTCAATAGCAAGATAGAGAACTTTAATAACTTTGCCTTTGTCATCTTTGATAGGAGTGTACTGGTTCAAAAGCCAAATATCGGCTCCTGTCATTTTATTCTGACGTTTAACTGTAATTTGAATAGGTCTTCCGGCAGATACATCAGACCAAATTCTGTTAAAATTGTTAAGGTCTTCTTTTTGGATAAATTCGAAAATGCTTTTTCCCTTCATTGCTTCAATTTCATAACCCATTGTTTGTCTGTGAACAAGGTTTGAATTGATGAATTTACCGTCAGGAGAATATTCGGCACGCATAAGAGTTTGGTCAACACCTGTAAGAATACCGGTCATTTCGATTTCGTTTCTTTTAGCTATCTGGTGTGCTTTGGTAACTTCCTGCATAGTATCCTGCAGAATTTTTTCACGGTTAGCTAATTCATCGGATTTTTTCTGAGATTCTTTAAGAAGTTCAATAGTTCTTGCGTTGATTTTTGCAGTTTCGAGAGTAGCAGCAATAGAACGGCAAAGCGTTTCAGAAAATTCCACTTCAAATTTTTCGAAATTTCTGATAGAAGCTATTTCAATTACCCCAAGTAAACCATTGTCGGTAAGTAAAGGGAGAATAAGAAGGTTGTTTGGTGGAGCATCACCAAGACCGGATTCAATTTCAAGATAGTCAGATGGTATTTGAGTCAGATGAATAGATGATTGGTCAATAGCAACTGTTCCGATTAATCCTTCACCCAAATTGATTTTTTTTGAATAGAATTTTTTGCGGTCGTAAGCAAAAGCTCCAAAAAGTTCAAGGAATGGGGGTTGATTTTCAGGTGTTTGCAATATAAAAAGACCCCCGACAGAAGCTTCAAGATATTTAACAAATTCTTTAATGATTACATCAGTAAGTTTTTTCAAATCGTTTGAGAACTGTCTCATTAATTCAGAAAACTTGTTAATTCCAATGTTTGCCCATTCTTTTTGTTTGTCTTCTTTCAGCCTCAGTTCTAATTCTTTCTGAGAATTTACAAGTTGTTCTCTAAGAGAAATTATTGTGCTTGAAATTTTATCGTTTTTACTTTGTTCGACAATCTGAAATTCGTAATTTTTATTTTTAAGTTCTGATATATAGTTGTTTATTCTGTTGTAGTTGTCGTTTATTTTAATAATAGAATCAATCGTTTCCGAACTGATTTTTTTGTCGTCAGGAGTAAGTTTAATATTTTCACCCGCAGAGAGTTTTTTTAAATAATGATTTATGGTCTGAGGAAGTCTTAGATTATCTTTAAAGAATATTATGCTTAAAAAAGCAAAAAGGATTACGAAGACAAAAAAGCTGATTATTGTAAATAAAATAGTATTTTTTATGTTTTTTTGAAGTTCAATTATTGTTTTTGTAAAATTTTGATTGTTTTCTACTTTGAGCTTTTTAAGTATAACTGCAATGTTTTGAAAAGAAAGTAATTCCTTATTAAACAGTCTGCTTATGTTTTTCAGGTTAATTTCTTCTTTTTTATATTCGTTAAAGATTTCGTAAACAATGTTCTGAAATATTTGGTATTCTGTTGAAAATTCATCAATTATGATATTTTCATCTACGCTTGAAGTAATGTTTTTGAATTGTTTTGTTATTTGTAAAATAGAGTCATTGGTTTGAAAGAAAGCGTTTTGAATTTCAATAAAATCGTCTAATTTTTCGTAAGAAATATGATTAAATACAATAAATGAATTTATAATCCTTTCAGAATTATTTATTAAGTTGTTTTTTTGGAGGAAAGTGTTGGTCAGGTAGTTTTTCTGATTTTCAATTCTGTTCTGAAATGTATTGAAATTTACTATAAGCAAAATAATATATACCCCAACAATTGAGGATAAAATTAAAATTTTCAATCTAATTGATAAGTTTTTCAGATTTATTTTGCTCATTCGAAAAATTTGTTCAAATATGAAATATACAAAAATAGATTAATTTTTCTTTTTATAAAATATCTTAATAAAAATATTATAAACAATTTGTTATTGCAATTAAAATGCCAACCAAAATTACTTAGTAAGTATAAATTTTTTTACAGTATTTTTAATATCGTAAATAGCTTGTTCAAGCTTATCGTTAATTATTGTAATATCAAATTCTTGTTCGAAAGATAACTCAAATTGAGCTTTGATAATTCTTTTTTTTAGGCTTTCTTCGTTTTCAGTTGCTCTTTTTTCAAGTCTTTTTTTTAATTCATCAATATTAGGTGGTCTGATAAAAATAGATAAAGATTTATCCGGATAATTTTTTTTAATATTCAGTCCACCTTTTACATCAACATCAAAAATTATGTTTTGGTTTTTTTTCCAGATTCTTTCAACTTCGCATTTTAGTGTACCATAGTATTGGTTTTCATAAACTTCTTCCCATTCAATAAATTCATTGTTTGCGATTTTTTCTTTAAAAAGTTCGGGAGAAATAAAATAATAATCGACACCATCTTTTTCGTTATCTCTCGGTTTTCTGCTTGTTGCTGACACAGAGAAAGATAAGTTAAAGGCGGTATCTTTCAATAACTCTTTAACAAGTGTTGTTTTTCCGGCACCGGAAGGAGCAGACACTATAATCATTTTATTCATAAACTTATAATTTGAAACCGATTACTAAAATATCGTCAGTTTGAGGTGTTGTTGCTCTCCAATTTTCAATGTTTTCATCAAGAATCTGTTTTTGTTCAAGCATAGGTTTTTTATGAATTTCAAAAAGCAATTCTTTAAAACGCTTAATCATAAATTTTGAATGGTCGTCACCTCCGAATTGGTCGGCATAACCGTCAGAAAATATATAAAACCAAGTAGGAGAAGTGTATTTAATTGTATCTTTTTCAAAATCACCGAACTGAAATCCACCGATTGATTGTCGGTTGCCCTTAACTTTGAATACTTCATCGTTTGAGATGTAGAACATAGGATTTTTTGCACCGGAATATTCCAAAATGTTATTTGCTTTGTCAATAACACATAATCCCATATCCATACCGTCTTGATTTTCAGTAGTATCTTGTTTAAGAGCAAATCTAACATATTTATTTAATCTGACTAATATTTCCGAGGCATCTGAAATATTTTCGCTTGTAACAATAGTAGTAAGAATTTCAGCACCAATCATGCTCATAAATGCACCGGGAACTCCGTGTCCAGTGCAGTCCACAGCAGCGATAAAAACTTTGTCTTTTCGTTGAGCAAACCAATAGAAATCGCCTGAAACAATGTCTCTGGGTTTGAAAAGAATAAAATAGTTATCTAAATGAGCCTTGATATTTATTTCAAGAGGAAGCATTGCTGTTTGAATTCTTTTTGCGTATTCAATGCTTGAAGTAATATCTTTATTTATTTTCTGTATTTTTTCGTTTTGTTCAGCTAATTTGTCTCTTTGTGTAAGAATTTCTTCTTTTTGCATTTCAATTTCTTTGGTGCGAAGTTTTACTTGTTCTTCGAGATATTGCTTTTGCTTTCTCAGTCTTCTTGTATAAAGATAAACAATTAGCCAAATCAATAAACCGGCTATAATAATATATCCGATAAAAGCAAAAACTGTCAGATACCAAGGCGGTTTAATAATGAATTCATAAGTTGCCAAAGTACTTTCAACATTGAATTGATTTCTGGCTTTAACCATAAATTTGTATTCGCCGGGTTTAAGGTTAGAATAGTCTTTATAATTTTCTTTTGTCCATTCCGACCATTTTTTGTCGTTACCTTCAAGAAAATAAGTGTATTGAATGTTTTGTGGCGATTGATAGTAAGCTCCGCTGAAATTAAATCTCAGGTTGCCGAATTTATAAGGAAGGGTAGGTATGTCTTTTAATTTTTGTTCAAATTCAATCAATGAGTCAGTAGTGGTGAAAGTTCCGTTGAAAATTATAGAATCAGAATTTAGAATTTTTACTGATCTTATAAATGCCGGAAAAGAAATAAGATAATTGTTTTTGATTTTGGAATCGTAATGTATAATTCCTTCTGTACTGCCAATAATATATTCAGAATCTTCAATCTGGTCAATAAAGAAAATTTTGTTTTTTAAAGAAAGAAATTCATCTTTAATTTTAATATATCCGGTGTCTGTTTTTTTAAGCAAACAAAGTTCGTATTCTGTTTGTTCTTTTAACTGAATTTGTTCTTTGTACCAGTAATTATCGTGTGAGTCGATTGTTATGAAAAAAATTTGTGATTTTTTGTTTATTTGATTACCTTCGTTTATAACTGAATTTAGTTTTTCATAAGGTTCAAACTTGTCTGAATTGTAATTATATGTAAAAATTCCTCCAATTGTTGTGAAAAGAATTTCGTCCTTAATTTTGAATATTTTGTTGTCTAATTGAGAAGGGAGTCCGTTTAATCCGCTTGTTGTGTCAAAAACAGTAAGTTGGTCTATTTTAGTGTAATTTTCATCAAATTTTATTCTGTAAATACCTTGTGTTTGGTTTGCTACCCAAAAGTTACCGTGATCGTCTTGTTCAAGATAATTACCGCTTATATTTTGAATATCGTGAGAGAGTTCCCATTTGTTATTTTCTTTTTTGTATATAAAAATAACAGTTGAAATTCCAATAATTGTGTTCGGGTCGTCAAAAGGGATTCTGAATACTTTTACTCCCCTTAAAGCTCTGTCTATTCCTTCGGCAAGAATGTAATTTGCTTTGAAATCTTGTATTTCATATAAACCGTTGTCAGATGCAGCTATAAGTTTTGATTCAATAATGTCTAAAAATTGAGTTTTAATATCGCCTTGTTCGTTATTGATAAGGTTGAATTTGTCAATGTTAATTTTGTCTTCGTAAGTGCCCCATTTTTTGTAATATACACCCGAGGCAGTGGCTATGTATAAAATATCATTAAATATTTTTGAATAAAAACTTGTAGCTTCTTTGTCAAAATTGTAATATTGTTCGTAAATAGAGAAAGGAGAGAAAAGGTAAATAGATGAAATACCATTCTCGGTGCAAAGCCATAAATTGTCTTGATTATCGAAGCCGGCACGTCTAATTATATCATTTTTCAGACCGTTTTGAACGTTAATAAATTGAATAATTTTAAAATTTTTGTCGGTAATAAGTAACCCACCGTTGTATAGCATAAATCCCAGATAATCGTCTTTGATGTTAATAGCTCTATAGATATTATGGTTTAGAATGTTGTCAATAGGAGAATTAATTTTGTTAAAGTTACCGTCTTTCATTGTAAACATACCATCGAACCATGTAAGAATAAGCAATGAATCGTTTTTGTAATCCAAAACGGCTCTAACCATAGAATTGCTTAAAATGCTCGAATTATCAATAAATTTTAAATCATTGTTTTCAATCTGATACAGTCCTTTGTATTTTGTATAAATGTAAATTTCATCAAGGGGTTTAAAAGTCATAAGAAACAGACCTTCAGGGAAATATTGTTCGACAGGAAGAACAATAATAGAATCGTTTTTGTACAAAAATAATTCGTCAAAAGTTTGAAAAACAACAGATGAATCTTTTGAAATATATATATCCCAAATTTTTTGAAAGTCTTGAAAAGCAGGAGGCACTTTGTTTTTTATACTTTGAAATATTAGACTTCCGTTTTTAGTTGGTTTTAAGTAACCAATTTCGTTGTCTCCTCCCACATACACAGTGTTTTTGTCGTCAATACAGAGTGATGTTACCGACGTAGATGCAACTTTAATTTTGTTCCAGTTTTGTCCGTCAAATTCCAGAACCACTCCGTCAGAGTTGCCGAAATACATAAGCCCTCTTTGATCTTGAACGACAATCCAATTTTGCCTTGCTCCTTTGTAATCGTCAGTTGTGTAATTAATCACATAAGGAATTGCTCCCGTATTTTTTATTTGTGAGTAACAATTGATTGAAAGGAGTAACAGAATTATTATTTTTGCAATACTTTTCATCAGTTATTTTTTTGTAAAAAATTTATTTACAATGTCAATTTGATATTTATTTTGAGCGTTAAAATTAAAAAAATAAATTGTTTTTAAAATAAAAAAAATGATAAAAAAAAATATGCTATCATAAACTATTGTTTTGTAATGTGTTAGCTTAAAAGGTTTGGAAAATTATTTTGTTTTTGTCATCTATAATTAAATAATATAAAATGTTTGATAACTTAAAACTATTTTTTGAATCAATTTTAGTATTGAAGCCGATTATATTAATTGTTTTGCTATTAATTTTATATGCATATATGCCCCATAAATAGTAATTAGGCATTAATTCATTTATAATAAGATTTTTGCCGTCGATTGAAATTTTTATTGAAATAATATTTGATTTAGTGTTTAAAAAATTGTTTTCGTTGATTGTAATTCTTCTGTAATTAGCTAATAAAACATAAGATGTGTCCATTTTTAAAATATTAATGATATCTGCGTCAAAATAAAAGTTGTTTTTCCACTCTGTGTTAAAGTCATTAAGGTTGATTTTTTCGATTGATACAGTATCTTTTTTGTCTGTAAAATAATCCAACAAACTTCCGTGATAGGTTATTAGAACGTTATTGTTGATTTCATCATATAATATTTTTCTTGCTAATTTTGTGTTTTTAAGTTGTTTCTTTTGTAATTGTTTGCCGTCTAAGTCGTATTTAATAAAATAATTAGTATTTTTTTTGTTTGTTTTCGTATGTGTAATCAAGAATATATTTTTTTCACCGGTTATTATTTTTGTTCCATACTCAAATATGTCAGAGCCTTGTGTATTTGAATTAAGCCACAAAATTTTATTATCAGACATTTTTGCAATAAAAGCACAGGAACTGTTTTTTTGTTTAAAATATCCAGTAATATATTTGTCTCCGTTTTTGCAATCAGATATATCTGTTGTGTAATATTTGTTTTCTTCTGCATTTTCAGGCTCAGTTGTCTCAACGAAAAGATGGATTTTTGAATTTTTGAAATCAACATACATTGGATTTGAATGAACATAAAAAATTTCTGTTGCTGTAAAATATTTTAAATTTTTCAATGATTCAGTATATAAATCATTGAGTTCTTTTTTTTGTGTTTCGTAGTATTTTTCGAGTCCATTGAAACCTTGATAATTGAAATCAATAAATGATTTGTATTTAAGGTAGTTATCTTCGGTTATTTTTAGTTTAAGTTCAGTTAAAAGAGAATCTGCTTTTTGTTTTTTTACAGTAAGAATATAGTACTCAATTGCTTTTGATTCGATATTGTTTGTTTTGTTGGAAGTATCATTGTATGTTTTTTTATATTGTACCAAAAAATCAATTTTTGCTTTTTTAAATAGGAACAATACCGTAATCATTGAGTTATAATCATACTTTTCAATTTCATTTATTACTTTTTGGTCAATAATGTATGTTTTATAAGAATTTGAATGACTTTTTTTTGAGTTAAGTTCGTTTTCTTTATCTGTAAGTTCTTTATTTGTTTTAATTATAGTTTCTCTGAAATGAGTTATTTCTCCCGTAAGGTTTTCTTGAATATCAACAGCCCAGGATTTGTAATCCCATATAAGAATAGAATCAATCAAAAAATTTGAACGAGAAATACCGTCTAAACGATATATTTTTATTGGTTTAATTACAATATTTTGATTGTAATTTTTTATCGGATAATTTGTAATTGATAGTTTGTATTGTTCAAAAAAGTACAATGAAGAGTCGTAGGATAAAATTAATTCGTTTGTTGATTTTAATGTTTGTGTCCTTTCGGATAGATAAATGTCGCTTAATTTGTTGTGTTTTTCAATTATTGATAAAAATTTATCAATGGTCTTGTTGTAAGTATCTACTAATTTGATGAAAATAGAGTTAGTATTTTCAGCATTTTTTTGATATTCTTCTATTTTTTGTATTTGGGTATTAATATAATCAACAACAATTTCATATTCGATTTTATCTATTTTTTTAAATTCTGGGATTGTTTTATAGTAATTTTGGTTTTTCCGGCAATCTTTTGTGTCTTGTTGAAGTTTACTTAAACATAAGTTGTAGAAAAGTTTTGTATTGTAAACATAATATAATGTCTGATTCAAATCAATTAGCGGGTCTGAGTTAATTGCCCAAAAATATGAAATGTTAGCTAATTGGAAATAAGTATTTGGGAATTCAGGATTTGATTGTTGAAATTGAAATAACAAAGAATATGCTTTGCTGTAATTTTTTTGATTTATTAATTCAATAATATCATCATATTTTATAGTATTTTGCGAAAAAAGAAATGTTGTTGTAAAAAGAGAAAATATTATTAGTTTTAATGTTTTCATAAATATTTCAAAAAATGTTATTTATTGTTTATTAGAATTTTAAATAATGTTATTTAATAATCAACTTCAATTATCTTCATTTCAACACGACGATTTTTTGCTCTGTTTTCATCAGAATCATTGGGGACTAAAGGCTGCGTTTCTCCGTATCCTTGCGATACCATTTTTGATTTGTCAATGTTTTTGTTAATTAGATATTCAATTACCGAATTCGCTCTTTTTTCAGATAAAAGCAAATTGTATTCTTCAGAGCCTATGTCGTCAGTATGAGCAGAAATTTCAACTTTTATTTCGGGATTATCATTAAGCAATTTTGCAACAAAATCTAATTCTTTGTATGACTCAACTCTAATTTCTGCAGAATTGGTTTCAAATGTTATGTTATTAAGTTCAATTCTGACATCTTGTTTAAGAGCTTGTAGTTTTATTTCTTGTTTTTGAGTTTTATCGTCTGTTATTTCAAAAGTTGTATTGTAAAAAGCATAACCCTGAGGATTAATCGTTACATCGTATTTATCGCCTTTTCTGAAAAATATTACTACATTTCCGCTGGAATCAGTCTGGGCTCTGTATGTAATTTTATTAGAAGTACTTAAATTAGTCAAAATTATTTCGCAATCAACTGGTTTTCCACTTTGTAGGTCAGAAATGTTAAAAAGATATTCTGATTTTTGTGAAACAATTTCAATATTCTTTTCAAAATTATCAAAAATAACTGCTTCTGTCAAATCAAAATCGAATTCATAAGGTTCTGAAAATTCGTTTTTTAGTGTAAAATTGTATTTTTTACCGATATTTAATTCTATTTCATATTTTCCGTTGTTTTTTTCCGTTATTTCAGCATTGATGGTTTTGTTTTCCTGTTCATCAAAAATTGAAATGTCAACGTTAAGCGGCTCAAAAATTTCTTTATCATAAACATTCAGATTCAATGTTACGGTGTTAAAAAGATTTACATTTATTGTGTCAATGATTTTTTTATAATTGGAATTGTTGTAGTAAACGTATTTATGCGAATAACCGTCGGCTGAAAAATCCAAAATAAACTTTGAATCAGGTTGAGTGAAAATCACAAAATTTCCTGAAAAAGCATCATTATAGTAAATACCTTCTGTAGCTGTTGAAATTGGGTTAAGAAGTTGGATTTTTGCACTAATGGGATTATTATTTGTGTCGGTTATACAGCCTGATATTATGAAATTTTTTTCGGGTTTAAACTCCATTGGATACTTTGAAATAAAAATTTTCGATTTTTTTGGATTTGGCTTGATTGCAAATATTATTTCTGTAGCGTTCATATCTACTGAAGGGTATAAAACGTCATCTTTTGATAACTCTCCTATTTTTTTAGGAATATTCCAAATATCATTGTAATGGTTTTTGGTATAATATATGGAAAATACTTTTTCGTTGTTTCTTTTTGATGCAAAAATCAATGATTTATTGTCCGACAGTACTCTGGGAGTTCTTTCACAGCCACTGTTTAAAGGGACAATCAGCGGAGTCGGATTTTCCCATTGTTGCTTAATGTTTTTTTTTGTATAGTAAATTTTGCCGCAATCAGGTTCTTTTTCCTGTTCAAATCTAATAAAATACAAAATGTTATCGTTTGGTGAAATTGACGGCTCTGCTTCATTTTTCTCTGAATTGATTATCTTTGGCAAAGGCACCGGAACTGACCAGCCTGTTTGGGTTCTATTGACGAAAAAAATATCTGTATTATTGCCATTCATCGCTTCAAAATAAAGTTTGTTTCCGTCATAATTATATGCAGGCGAATTTTTATAGACATTTTCTCCGATGAAATTGCTGATTTCTTTTATTTCGACAGGTTGAGACCAATTTGAATTATCTTTTAAACATTCAAAAAAAAGATATTTATTTTCTTTTTGAACAACAAAACACAAATATTTACCATCAAAGCTAATTGCAGGAGCTGAAATGTAATCAATATCTTCAAAATTCTGAAAAACTATTTCGTCTGAGGGTATTTCTGTTTGTGCTGATATTGAAATACCTATAAAAAATAATAGAATAAATATGATTGTTTTTTTATACATAAAATCTAAAATTCAAATGTTTTTTTTGTTTCTTTACATGAAAATTCTTCGGCTTTTGGGATTTCGTTATATGTAAAAATCAATAAATTTTTTTGGTCTTTGTATAAATCTGTCAAAATTGAATTTGTAATAGTAACATAATTAAGTTTTTCCTTGTATTTTATTTTGAAATACAGCCACAAAGTTATATCTTCAATTTTTCTGCCAATAAATAAATAATTTTTGTTTTTAATTTCCTGATTGTCTATTTCAAGCACCAAATTTTTCACAATATAATCTCTTATGTATTTGTCTGTGTCAGGGTTTTCGTTTTCTTTTCCGATGTTGATTTTTTCGTTATAATAATTTTCAAGAATCATTTCAAAATCGTCAATAAAAATACGTATCGAAATATCAAAACATTTTTCTGAATTGTTGTAATCAATATTTGTAATAGACAAATGTACCGGATGTAGCAATATACTGAATATCAGAGTTAAAATAGTTGTCATTTTTTTTTAAATTTATTTCAAAAATAGTAAAAATTCTTAAATATTAAAGTTTTTTTTGAAGAACATTTTAATAAGTATTTTATTTGTTTTACAAAAATAGTAAAATTATGTTTGGATTTTATTTCAAATTAGGAGTTTCTCATATT
Source organism: Acetofilamentum sp. (assembly GCA_020722645.1). GTDB lineage: Bacteria > Bacteroidota > Bacteroidia > Bacteroidales > JAFGUD01 > JAFGUD01. Next base: position 36,717 of record DYKL01000003.1, read on the forward strand.
CTTGATTTGCAAGCTTATGACCACATTTTATTTATAACCGCAATGACTGCTGTATATGTTTTGAAAGAGTGGAAACACGTTATAATTCTTGCAACTGCTTTTACAATAGGTCATTCACTTACTCTGGCACTTGCCACTTTGAATTTAATAAATGTAAATGTTCAATTAATTGAAGTTTTAATAGTTGTTACAATTTTTATTACAGGCTTAGTGAATATATTTAAAATTAAAGATGATTATTCGGCTAAAATACAGGTTTACAAGTATATAACAGCATTATTCTTTGGCTTAATTCACGGTCTGGGATTTTCTTCATATTTGAAATATTTACTTGGACAGGAGGCTGATATAGTCAAGCCTTTATTTGCTTTTAACATCGGATTAGAAGTGGGACAAATAGTAATAATTTTCATAAGCTTAATTTTGTCGTTTATTTTGATAAATAAATTAAATGTAAAAAGACGTGAGTGGAATTTGGTAATTTCAGGAGCGGCTATGGGTATATCTTTAATGTTGTTTATTGAAAGAATGCTGGGATTTGGAAGTTGATTTTTTGATTATTCAATGTTTTTATCCGGATTCTCGAAATGAAATATTTTTTTGTTGATTTTAGATTTGTCGTCGATTTCTCTTATTTGTATAGTAAATATAATATCTTCGTATATTTGTTTGATGGTGAACGGTATTTTAATATCAGACTTTTTTGAGATTTTTTTATAATTTGAATATTCTACGATTTGAACCGTAGTAAATTTTCCGTCAATTTTAAAATAGGTTTCGGTTTTGATTTTTTCTTTGAAGTTTAAATCGTAATAATCAAGATAATAGAAGTTAAAGGGAGTGTTGATTTTTAAAACAAAAATGTTTTTTTTCATTAATGCTGTATCGCAAATAATTTCGGGTTCATAATTCAATTTAGTGTAAAATAATTCAGGGAAAATATAAGCTTGATAAATTTTTGTCCAAAATACTTCGCTTGTATAAAATTCTGCACCTAATGCCGAACTGTCGAGCCATACTTCTTCATTTGCAATCTGTAAATTTTGTAAAAGCGTATCTTCGTCTATAATAAGTTGAGTTTTGTAATAGTACAAATCCGGATATTTTTTGTATATTATGCCTTCAACATTATAAATGGTATCTGCGTTATAAACAGCATCGAATTTAATTGTAAGGTTTTTTAGTTTAGTGGCTGCATTGCAGGCATTTAAGTAGTCATTGATGATATAATCACTGTCAAAGTTTTTTCGAATTATTTTATACAAATTTTTGTCTTTATCATAAAAGTTAACTTTGAATATTTTAGCAATTGAATACAACTGGCATATTAGTTCCTGATAATTTCCTCTTACATATATTGATAAGTTATCCGGCTTAAAAACTTCTGATGAAATGTTATTTATTTCTGAAGCAGGGATTTTATTAATATTCTGAGCATAAGTTTCAAAATATGATTTAGATAATTCGTATCTGTCTGTAATATAGGCATATTGAGCGATATTATATGGATTTTGCAAAGTATTAAAAAAACTGTTTACAATATCAGATTTTGCGTTATTAATTTCAGCTTTTGACGTTCCGTAAATTACCATATCTCTTATAGATTGAATGCTTTGAAATACTGCCTGCGACAAATCATTTGGTTTAGTATCAAATGCCAGATAAAAATCTGTTATTAAAGGTCTTGGAGTTATCGAAAATTCAATGTTTTCGGCATAATTATATTTTGGTAATATTTCAGTTATTTTATTTTCAAAAACTTTTGCTGCAATTTCAACTGCCATAAAATTTTCTTCATCATAGAAATGTTTTACCGGACGGCTGATTGCAACTTGTGGAGATGTTTTTCTGTCGTTGTAAAAAACTTGAGTTTCTCCGATAAAATTGCTTAAAGTGAAAATTTGTTTTGTAACATCGTCAAAAGTCCATAGAGCGAAGTGTCTTGTTGCATATTTTACTATCGTATCGTGTTCAATATTTCCGACAGCAATAATGTATGAATGGTTTGCTTTTATTATTTTTTTGTGAATTTCCGATACAATAAATTCATCTATATAACTCATTTCATTTTCATCAGGGAAAACAGCCCAGTCGCTAAAATCACCAAATGAATAGTATCTTGATTCGTGCCATAATTCAGTGCGTGAATTTTTTTCATTTTTAATTATACTGATAAGGTAATCTCTTGATTTTTCTACATTTTCTTTACTTAAATCAGTGTATAGCAAGTTCAATCTCATAAAGTTCATCAATGAATCAATCGCGTCGTTTTCGCAGACTAAATTTTTTGAGATTTGAGTTTTGTATGTTTTTTCAAATCCTGTTAAATGGCTTAGTATTTCAATTGCACCGGGATTTTCTCTGTCGCTGTTTGAATGGAAGTCAATTATAAATTTGAAATTGATGTAATCAAAATCATCTGTTTTAACTGTAATAATAGATAAACCATTTGATAAAACAGTCTTTTTGTAATCAGATAAATCTTTTAAAACTTCTTGAGAATACGAACTGAAGCAAATTGATAAAAAAAAGATTATTATTATGTTGTTTTTTAACAATAGTTCGGCATATTTCATAGTAATTTGTTAATATTCAGCGAATTATGTTTATGCGAGTAACAAATTGGTAAATAATTGAAAATCAATAATTTGCTTCCTTCGTTATTACTCAGGATGACGCTAATTGAAAAATTAACGAATTATTGTTTTAACATTAAATCGTTATATGTTTTTCAAGAAAACTATTTAAGTCTGTGTTCTTTAATTTTTTGATATTTTCTTCAAAAGTTTTGATGTTTTCAGTGAAAAATTGTATGAAATTTTCTTCGAAAAGTTTATTTTGTTGTATTGAAAAAAATAACTTTTTATTATGCAAGTATTTTGCCAAATATTCTTGTTCGGTTTGACCGGGAGTCGGCACCAAAATTGCTGTTTTTTGTATTGTTAGTAAGTCCATTATAGTTGAGTAACCTGCACGTGCTATAATAATTTTTGTATGTTTAAGCAGCGAATAAAATTCATTTGTCGAAATATGATTTTTTATAGTTATGTTTTTTTCCAAATAAAAGTTTTTTGAAAAAGGTTTTCCACTCAAAATTAGTGTTTTAAAATTAGTGTTTTTAAGTAATAATTTAATTTTACTTTCGAAAATGCTTCTTTGTGGTTCGGGACCTGAAACGATACAAATAATTTCATATTTTTCAACCATTGATATTTCTTTAGCGTCTGAAAACCTTGATAACAGCCCTGATTTATAAACAGGAATTTTCAATTTATACGAATCAGAGAGTTTACCGCTGAAATTGTCTTCGTTATCCGGTATCCAGCATTCATCAAATTTTTCAATATTAAATCTGTTAATTTTATTAATAATTTTAGTGAAAATTTTAAAGTTTTTAGGCATCAATATATTTATCTGATGGCAAATAAATATTGATTTTACCTTTTTTGAAAAAAATCCAAATCTATTATCAGAAATAATAACGTTGATTTTATATTTATTAATGTATTTTTTTAAGAATAATCTGTTTTTGATGTAAAAAATAAACAATCTGGGGATATAAAATAATATTTTAAAGGGTAGTAATGTTTTGTTTTTTGTATATTTTATTTTCAGAAATGGTGCTTTTATTATTTGATAATCATTTAGTTCTTGTTCTAGAAAATAAAAGGAATCTCCATCAGCGGCTACAAAAACATTATGTTTGGTTTTTAGTCGCAAAATTATCGGAACTATTCTTGTAGCGTGTCCGATACCCCAATTTAAAGGCGAGATTAGGATATTCATTAAACAGTTTTAATTAGCCAATTTGTCAATTCGATAATTAGCCAATTCGTCAATTCGTTAATTAGCCAATTAGCCAATTCGTCAATTCGTTAATTAGCCAATTCGTTAATTAGCCAATTTGTCAATTCGTTAATTAGCCAATTTGTCAATTCGATAATTAGCCAATTCGTCAATTCGTTAATTAGCCAATTAGCCAATTTGTCAATTCGATAATTAGCCAATTCGTCAATTCGTTAATTAGCCAATTAGCCAATTCGTCAATTCGTTAATTAGCCAATTCGTTAATTAGCCAATTTGTCAATTCGTTAATTAGCCAATTTGTCAATTCGTTAATTAGCCAATTAGCCAATTCGTCAATTCGTTAATTAGCCAATTCGTTAATTAGCCAATTTGTCAATTCGATAATTAGCCAATTAGCCAATTCGTTAATTATCACATTATCACATTATCACATTATCACATTATCACATTATCACATTATCA
>DYKL01000145.1 GCA_020722645.1 Acetofilamentum sp.
ACTTTATGCCAAAAATGTCAAATTTTACCAACAATTTTTCATAAAAGAGCCGAAATTTTTAATGTTTCAACATTACTGAAAATTTGAGCAAAACTAAATGCAGACAATGCAAATATTAGCGATAAAGTTAAAATAATTTTTTTCATAATATTTTGATTTTAAAATTTGAAACTTATAGTTAACATATTAGAGTTTGAAAAAGGATTATACGAAGGGTATAAATTCCAATTTGATAAGGAATTTTGTTTTTTCAAAATACTGTTTTTAGTCAAAAATATTCTGGCATAATTAATTCCCCAAATTCCCAAAGCCGAAAAAGCAAATACTCCGGCAATAGTTTTTTGAGTTTTATATTTGTTAAAATAAGTATCTCTGTCGGTGCTTGTTATGGCAGTAGTGTAATTATTATATACCTTTGAAGAAGACAAAGAATATAAAACGGAAACACCAATTAAACCGTAACCAATTCCTGTCCATCCAATATAATTTTTTGAGCGGTCAAGCATGTTTACACCTTTTCCGGGCAACAATGTAGAGGCTAAAATTAATTTGGGCGTAGAATAATAATTTGTATTAACAACTTTATCGGCAGAAAGTTGAATTTTAATTGTTTCGTCCAAATAAATACCATCTTGTTCATAGCTCCAAACTATTTGTTTGTTATTACCTCATTGAACATTCTCTCCAACTTCTCCACTAAGCGTTGAAGCAGTTATTGGTTTTCCATCGAAATGAGTAGCCAAAACTTTTACATCGAAGCTTTCCTCCGGCATACTTTGAGTAATATTATAATTGATGTATATCTTACCGGCTTCTTCTGATAACTTAGTAATAGTTATCTGAGCCTGTTTTTGTCCAAAAGCAAAGCCCGTAATTAGGACAAATACTAGAAATAAAGGAATTTTTTTCATATTTATTTGTTTAAATTTGTTAATAAAGTTTTGTTTTTTGATTGACCATATCGAAAAAGTGTTTACGACACTCCAGTGTCGCTTTTGTGTTTATGTATATCGCTTTTGCATCAAAATAACGACACTAAATTTTTCTTTTTTTCTTACACTCAAAAATACCATAAATTTTCTATAAATCAATTTTTTCCATCATTTTTCTCATATTTTCTTAAAACATCTGAAAAAATGAGTTTTTGAAAATATTATCATAAAATAATATTACAAAAACATTAAATATACACAATAAAATACCATAAACATGCATTTTTGTAGCCAAATTAATGAATTTAGACATAAAAAAATTCGTCGATTGCAAATTTGGGGCATTTCTGTGCATTTTAGAGCCATTTCTCAAAAAGGGTGTTTTAGGTCGGAAAAATGATTTTCGTGCGTTAAAACGCATTTATGAGCGTTTTTTTCTGAAAAAGTGCTTAAAATCTGTCATAAATTTGTAGTTATAGCAACGAAATGACGTTTTTTTATAAATAATTTCAAAAAAATAGTGCATTGAAATTAAATCTTTTAAACCAAATCGGTATAAAATACTATTAAAACGAATACTTAAATCTGACGAAAATCAATGAAATAATTTTCTGTTCGTCTTTTAATGTAACCGGATTTAGCATTTTTCCGGTGAAAATCTGTCCTACTAAACTGAAATCAACATCTTGGCTTACAGAAACGTCAAAATTGGGTGAAAAGAATAACCAATTATTTGTGTTCATATACATTGTTGCTAATGAGACATTTATAACCGATGAAATTGGGTATGAAACCTGCAAAACTACATTGTATTTAGAAAAAGACAAATTCTTGATGCTCATCGGGGCACTTTGAATATCGTACAGGTTTGAAATATTAAGACCACCGGCTGAATGATTGTACAAAAATTCGCCTAATATAATTGCTCCGTTGCCAAAAAGATAGTCAAATCCTATTGAACCGATAAAAGTACCGCTTGTATCAACAAAATTTTCAAGCGGTTGCAGATATGTACCTTCACCTCTGAATGTGATTTGCCTGATATTGCCACTCCAACCAAGTCCAATGGCAATGTCTTCATCATCAAGATAACCGCTAATAAGTTGAATATCGTAGCTGCCCAAATTAAACCTGTACCTTGAAGCGATAGTTAATGCTGTATCGGAATTTATTTTTGCCGCTAAACCAATTTCTGCATCGTAATCAATAAAATATTGCAAATAAACTGCATCAGAGCCGGGCCTTTCGGCATATTCAAAATCGAAAAAAGAATAACTGTTAAACAAATCATTCGGATTCCATACAAAAGTGCTTCCCCAATTGATTCTTTGACGACCTATTGTGGCAACAAATTTATTTATCTGATACATAAAAATAAACCTGTCAATTGACGAATTTAAGACAAAAGAATTACCATCTGCTACATTGTATGATAAATCGAAAAAACCTCTGTCGTTTTCGTAATTAGCGGCAAAATTGGGAGTAAATTTCACTGTTTCGCCATAAAAAAGTCTGTTTCTGAGTTCAAAGTCGAAAAAAAAGTTACCTTTTGAATAATTCAGTTTAAATCTGTTATGTACCAACCCATCATTTATCCAATTTCCCCCGACACTGTCTATAATAGTCTGGTTCATCTGAGACAAATATCCGTTGAGTGAAAAGTCTTTCAAAATATTCTTTTGTGAAAAACCGGTAGTAATTATTAGCAAAAGACCTAATAAACCAAATATTTTTTTCATTTTGTAGAATTTTATTTATTGCAATTATAAGAATAATTCGTTAATTTTTCAATTAGCGTCATCCTGAGTGATAACGAAGGAAGCAAATTATTGATTTTCAATTATTTACCAATTTGTTACTCGCATAAACATAATTCGCTGAATATTAACAAATTACTATGAAATATACCGAACTATTGATATATATTAACCCAACACTATCAACTTTCAACTGTCAACTTTTAACTGTCTTTGTGTTTTTAATCATTTTTTTTTTCATTAAAAAATTTACCTTTCGCAAAAAAATCTAAATAAAAAAGCTATGTCAATTATTATTACAGGCAAAGACCTAACAATAGAACAAGTAGTAAAAGTAGCCAGATTCGGCGAAAAAGTTGAATTACATCAAGGTTCACTTGAACGCATCAAAAAATGTCGTTCAATGTTAGAGAAAAAAATACAGGCACACGAAATTATGTATGGAGTAAATACAGGAATTGGAGAATTTTCTGAAGTTGTTTTAAATGACGCTCAGGTTAAAGATTTTCAAAAGTATCTTATATACAACCACGCTGCCGGTATTGGTGAAGCAATGCCTATTGAATGGGTACGCGGAGCTATGGTAGGAAGAATCAATGTTCATGCAAACGGAAATTCGGGTATCAGACCTGAAATAACTCTAACTTTGGTTGAAATGCTTAATAAAGGGGTAACACCTTATGTTTGCCAAAAAGGCTCTGTTGGAGCAAGTGGTGATTTAGCACCAATGTCTCAGATAGCTCTTTTGATGATGGGAGAAGGCAGAGCATTTTACAAAGGGGAATTATTGGAAGGCAAAGATGCAATGACAAAAGCCGGAATAGAAATACCTGGATTACAAGCTCGTGATGGTCTTGGAACAATCAACGGCTCTAACGTACTAACAGCAATGAGTGCAATTATGATTTATGATACAAATCGCTGGCTAAAACAAGCAGAAATTGCCGCTACTATGTCATTAGAAGCACTTGGAGCTAACATGGGACCTTTCCATCCAAAATTACATGAAGTAAGAGGTTTTAAAGGAGCAATGAGGAGTGCCGCAGCTATCAGGAAAGTTGCTGCCGGAGGCGATTTGGCTGAAAAACGTATCAAAACAAAAGTACAAGATGCTTATTCAATGCGTTCTACTCCGCAGGTTGTCGGTGCAGCACATGACGCAATTGTTTATGCACGTTCGCAGGTAGAAATTGAATTAAACGGAGTTGGTGATAATCCGATTTTCTTCCCTGATGAAAATTTACAGGTTTCAGGTGCTAATTTTCAGGGGACTCCTGTTGCATTACCAATGGATATGATAAGTGCTGCCGTAACAATGGTATGTGTAATGTCTGAAAGAAGAATGAATCGTTTGAATAACCCTGCTTTGAGCGGCGGTTTACCACCGTTTTTAACAAAAGGTGCAGGTATGTTTTCTGGTTTGATGCTTAGCCAATACACAGCAGATATGCAGATTGTAGAACAAAGAATTCTGTCAATGCCGGCTTCTATTCAATCAATTCCTGCGGCTGCTGATCAGGAAGACTTTGTTTCGATGGGTATGAACACTGCACTGAAAAATTTTCAAATTTTGGATAATGCTTACGGCATTCTTGGTATAGAATTATTTGCGGCTGCTCAGGCTTTGGATTTTAGAGAATGGGAATTTGGAAAAGGTACTCAGGTTGCACACAAAGTAATTCGCAAATATGTTGATTTTCTTGAAGTTGACAGACCTTTATTTAACGACCATAACAAAATGAAAGAACTTGTAAAAAGCGGAGAAATTTTGGAAGAAGTCGAAAAAGCAATCGGTAGTTTGGAATAAAATTTTCTGAAATTTTATAACTAACAATGACACAAAGGTTTAATCCATAACTTTTCTATTTTTTACGTAATTATTTTCTACATAATTGATTTTTAATGACTTAAATTTTTTGAGTTAAAATTAAATATTACGTATTTACGTAATGTTTAATACTTGTTTATTTTTATTATGTTTACTGATATTGTTGCAAAATAAAGCCTCTATTACGTATTTATAGGAAAAGTTACGGTTTAATCTTTTTTACTAAGTTTGATTCTTTGTGTCATTTCTTTTAAAAAGATTTTTCACTTTATAAAATGTTGTAAAGTAGCAACAAATTCCATCATCAAAGCCAAACCGACGTGGACAATAATCCCACCGTTTATATTTTTGTGGTTTAAAGCTATAACACCGAGAATATAACCGCCGAAAAAAGAAGTTACGGCTTCACCGACAGGTTTTCCGAAATGAGAGAAACAATAAAAACAAGCCATTGCCAGAACTGTTTCTTTGTCTAATATTTTTGCTAAAGCTATTACCATAGCTCCTCTGAAAAACATTTCAGTTGAAATGAAATTTACGGAATATGCCAGCTCATAAAAAAATGTCAATATAAATTTGTTAGCACCAAACATTTCAGGATACTCCCAAAACTTAAAACGAGGATAATACGCCAAAAAATCTGGCATAAACGATGCAATTAAGACGATTGGCAGAAGTAAAAGCAGAAAAATAAAGTATGGTTTATAATTCATTCCCTTGGTTCGTAAGCCATATAAGTGATTTTCATTTTTATCAAAAATACTTTTTAAAATCAACATAATAAAAAACAAAGGGAAAACAGTTTTCAAATATGAAAGAATTTTGGCAAGATAATACATTTCGTATTTATCAGAGCCATAAAATTTTGCAATATTATCTAATTTGGAATAACCGTAAAGAAAAGAAAACACGAATATAAACAACAATGTTTTTACCCAGAATTCAGTTGATTTTATTAAACGAATTTTTTTCTTAATTATTAAAACCGGAACCAGAGCTGCAAAATAAACGACATTATAAAAAATTATTATATCAAAAATTCCTCTGTTGCTACCGAAGTTTTTAAAAATCAATGTTTTATTTAGCTCTAATAAATAATTTAAGGTCAGGCTGACAAAGGTAAAAATAAAAACATATAAATAAGCTAACTTATTGAAATCTTTTTTTATATGCTCTCTTATTTCTATGAAAATTTCTTTCATTGATAATTTTAATAATTATGTATTTTTTTATTACATATTTGTTTGTTTTGCCGAAAAAACATTTAATTTTGAACAAACCAGTCTGAAATCATTGCAAATTCAAAAACAAAATCAACTTTTTTTAGCGGCAAGAGATGCAGCCCCAACAATTCCGGCATTATTTAGATATACAGACGGTATAAATTTGGTTTTAATAGTTATTTTGTGTTGAAATTTATCCATTTTTTTGCTTACGCCGCCGCCGATAATTATCAATTCGGGGTTTATAATACTTTCGATGTACAACAAAAACTCGTTAAGTCTTTCTCCCCATTCGTCCCAGCTAAGCTCTTGGTTTTGTCGGATAAAGTCAGAGGCATATTTTTCGGAAATAAGCCCGTTTTGCATAAAAATATGACCAAATTCGGTATTTGGCACAAGTTTATTGTCAATTATTAAAGCAGAACCAATTCCTGTACCGATTGTCAGAAAAAGAACAACACCTTTTTGTTCTTTAGCCGCACCAAAAGAAACAGAAGCATATCCGGCAGCATCGGCATCATTAAAAACAAGAACATTACAATCCGAAACTTTTGAAAGCACTTCGTTGATATTTACCCCGATATTTTTTTTGGAAATATTTGCGGCAGTTTTAACAACACCATTCTGAACAACAGCCGGAAAACCGCAACCAACAATACCTTTATAATTGAATTTATCAACTACTTGCTTAAAAACTTCTGCAAGTTCCTCCGGTTTAGCATTTGAAGGAGTCAGAATTTTGTGTCTTTCGCACAAAAGAGCTCCGTTGGTAACATCTACAATGCTGCCTTTGATACCTGAACCACCTATGTCAATACCCAAAATTTGATTTGAAGAATAAGGCATAATAAAAATATTAAAATGATTTTCAAAAATAAAAAAAATATTTTAAAAATATTGTTTGTTTGTTGTTTTAATGTGATATTTACCGAAATTTTTTTTTGGAGGAATTGAAATAATGATTATTTCTGTAATTTAATACAATAGTGATGAAAAAACAGGATTTATTTTTTATATTGGCATTGGTATTGATTTTTGCACCTTTTATTATAAGTAAAGAAGCTTATAATTTTCTTTTTGACAAAACGACAGGTATGAATACTGTTCACCCGCTTACAACTGCATTTGTCAAATTTTTTCTGTTGGCAACTCTTGGCGAATTATTAGGATTAAGAATTAAAACCGGAAAATATTTTAAAGAAGGGTTCGGGATTTTTCCACATGCAGTGATTTGGGGATTTTTGGGAATTTTTATACAAATGGCATTTATAACATTTTATTCAGGCTCGCTTGGTTTTGCGGTAAAAATTTATGGGATTTTAAATCCACAGGAAATAATGGAAGGTGCTTTAAATTTCAAAAAAATACTTATAGCTTTCACAGTCAGTACATTGCTCAATGTTATGTTTGCTCCTGTTTTTATGACAATTCATAAAATAACAGATATTCATATTCAGGAAAACGGCGGAAAATTTAATTCATTGCTGACACCAATAAAAGTCGAAAAAATTATCACCTCTATGAACTGGAAAGTACAATGGAATTTTATATTCAAAAAAACCATTCCTTTGTTCTGGATACCCGCACAGACAATAAATTTCTGCTTCCCCGAAGAATTCAGGATTTTAAACGCAGCAATTCTGGGTGTGGTTTTGGGAGTTATATTAGCAGTTGGAAATCAGAAAAAATAAGATTATTTAACAACAATTTTTATTGTTTTAGTAAACCAATCGTTCTCGATAATTCTTTTAGGTGATTCTTCGATTTCGATATCTCGTGTTTCGTTTGAACGAGATTCAAAATTAATTATTTGTCCTAACTCGATTGGTTTTTGAGTGATCAAAAAATCGTCAGTTTTATCAGTACTTATAATTAATTTAAGTATTTCAATTGTTTCAGTAAAACCAACAGGTAAAGAAAATTTATTATCAAGAAAAGTAACCGGATTACAAAAAAATAGAACACGAAGAAAAAATATTTTCAATATTTGAGCCATATACAGAGTGGAAAACAAAGGATTTATTGCGAATGCAAAAAACAATCCTTTATTTTAAACTTGGAAAAAATTTGCAAGTAACTACTGACCAATTTCATTTGATTATAGATTTTGAAGTAAAGGAAAACATGACAGACAACAACGCTGTTATTCCATTGGCAGACAGAATATTAAGTAAAAACAAAGTGTTTAGTTGGAGCTTTGATAAAGGTTATTTTTCAAAAGAAAATAAAGAATTATTAGCTTTATTTATAGGCTCTTTTATTAAAGAATGTTGGTAACAAATTTTAATGTTTGGTATAATTT
>DYKL01000146.1 GCA_020722645.1 Acetofilamentum sp.
TTTGGTGAAAAACAATGATTAGTTCGGTATAAAAAGCCAAATCATTTTTCATTCCAAGTTATAACAAATACAAACAATATAGTGTCCAATAAACGAATTGTATAATGCCGATGCAATAGCTTTTAGTATTACATGAAAAGTTAAAGCGGACTTCTGACCTTCGCATACCACTTAAACCCTTAATGCATATAGCCTTTGTTAGCGTTTCGTTGTTCATTTTTAGAGGTTTGTTTTCTTTCAAATTAGCTGCAATGTAATGTCTGCTAGCGTTGGAACAGACACACTCTTTGACAAGCTTTGGCTTTAGCGCTGGATCGTGGGGCTTGGCAATGTGTGTGGCTGTGAAGCGTTGCCATATCATTCTATACAACTTACTACATTATTTCTTAAAAACATAATCGGTACATTCAACAACAGTAATTAACCCTTCTGGTGTGTCGGTAATTATTTTGGTTACTATATTTTGAACATTTTCAGCAAATTTACTTCTTTCTATATCATTAGCTGTTCCGTCCATTATTTTTTTCTTTAATTCTTGCATTTCTTTCTTTTTATCTTTGGACATTAACTTGCTTTTATCAAAGGTTGCCTTAACCATTTTCCCGTTGTCGTTTCTTTTAAATATCAAAACAACTATACCCGGTTGAGTGGCTAATGTTGTATCTATAAATAAAAGACGTGAAGCAAATGATTCTTCATCTCCGTTGGTTTTAAGTCTTAAAACATAATTAGCAACATCGACAAAGTCAGAATACCCGGAAGCCACAACACTTATGTTACCGCGAATAGGCGTTTCATTATTATAAAGCAGTTTTAATGCTTGTTTGGTTAACAAAAACCCGGAAGTAACGCCAGGACAAACATGTCCTGTGTATTTACCCACATCATCAAGCGATATTTCAAAAATATCATTTCCCGGCTGTCTGTAACCGACCAAAACAGCTTTAGGGTCGCGGACTTTTATAATTCCGGCTTTTTGGTAAACCGAAATCGTTTTGTCTTGGTCGAGTGCTTTTTGTTCAGCACCATTGTTTTTATTTGTTTGAGCATAAGCATTTGACAAAGTCAAAACTGCTGCCATTACGAAAACTGAAATAATTCTTTTCATGATTTTTATTTTTTAAAAGTTAAACATTAGTAAAATTTTAAAATTCCGTCCCATTGCCGGAATGTATGAGCCAAATGGCTGATAATCTGTATCGAAAATGTTTTTCACAATAAGGCGTAGTTTTGGGCAACCTATCAAAGAATTAGAATTTAACCCTAATGAAAAGTTAAAAACTGTATGCGGGTCGGACTGAACAAAACCCCAAGAACTTCCGCCAAAACTATCGGTAGTAGAAGGTACTCTGTTTTGGGCTCCGGCATAGGATGCATCCAATTTCAGGGTGTATGCGGTTATCCATTTTTTATTCAAATTATATTTATACTCTGTTCCTAAATTCAAATCAAAAGGGGGAATAGCGTGTAAAGGTAACGGCTCTGTTGTCGATAAATCTACTCCATATACATAAGATGCACCGGCATCGAGAAACAAACTACTCGCAGGTATAAGATTATCTATTTGGTAATTGAATGAACTTTCGCCACCGGCAATTTGTGCCTTTTTATTGTCGAAAGTAAAATCAATACCATTTTCTTCTGAAACTGTCATAGCAATAAAATCATTGATAATATAATAGAACAAAGATACATCATATTTTAATTTGCCGTTAGAGGCATTGCCTCTAAATCCTAAATCGAAATTATAGCCATACTCAGGTTTCAATTCGGGGTTTCCTTTTCTTATCCCTGCTGAGTTTATAACGGTTGCAAACAATTCATTATTGGACGGCATTCTAAAACTTCGTGCCACATTGAAAGAAATATGCTGATTTTCGGCATAGGAATAAACACAGCCAATATTACCGCTAAACGAATTTCGTTGTTCCTTTTTTCCAACAACTCCGTTAAGACTGCCTTCGTTTACGCTTGCCACATCGAAGCGAATACCGGAACTTATATGAAATTTTTTTCCGGTTTGCCATTCATTGTTAACAAAAAAGCCTATGTTTTGCTCAACGGCATCTTGCCAACCTTTTGCAAATCCGTTTGTATTATCATAATAATTAATAAATTTCGTTTCATTGTCTAACTGATACGTATAATAATCAGTCCCTACGGTCATTTTATTGTTTTTACCCATATTGATAATGCCAAAAAGACGTCCGCCTCCATAGGTATATTTGTAATGAATGATATCCGTCGAAGTTAGTTTGTCGGTAATAGAACTGTGCTTGCCTTGATTAAAATCGTTGTAAGCATCGTCGTAAAACAGCTTTAAATTGATGGTTTCGATGAAATTTTTGGGGGAATAAATGTAAGTTACATCCGAATGTAAAATTTCTTCTTGAACACTAATTTCGGTAAACTTTTTATCGGGTCCGTTAAAGCCTCTTGGTTTACCAAAATCGTCATAATGATAATTAGCATGAACAAGGAATTTATGCTCATCGCTGAATTTGTATCCTGTATTTAGCGAAATATCGCGGTCTTGAACGCTACTGTTTTCGGCTATTTCGCCATTTCCGTAAACCATTTCACCTGTTTTAAGAAATTTGCCACTTAACAAAATTCCAAATTTTTCTTTTTTATGGCAAAGTTTTATCGATTCTAAAAATTCGTTGTTGTTACTTCCGTAACCCGAGGTTAGTTTGATGCTGTTTTTACTGTTGCCAAAAGGTTCATCGCTAATTACATTGATAATTCCGGAAATAGCACCGCTTCCGTAAATAACAGAGCCGGGACCTTTAATTACTTCAATTCGTTTGGCATCATACATGTTTAAATCTTCCCCAAAATATCCTCCGGGCAAGGGACCCAGTCTGATATTCCCGTCTTTTAACACCACAAGGCGAGTTGAATGTAAACCTCGCAAAACAATGGGCGAATGGTATTCCCAAATTTGACTTATTCCTTGCAAAGGCGAAAGCACATCTGCAATTGATGTGTTCATATTATCAACTATTTTTTGATTACTAATTATATCGATCGGTTTTGTGAGTTCATTTAACGATTGTTCATATAAACCTGCCGACACAACTACATCAGAAAGTAGTATTGCTTTGGGTTGAAGATAAATTTTTAAGCTATCAGAAAACAAACTGTCAGTAACGATGATTTCTTTTTTATCAAAGTTTATATGGCTTACAATAATGACAGTTGGCTTATCTGAATTAACAGTAATTTTAAATCGCCCCAACGCATCGGTTGTGGTTCCGGATGCTTCATTTTTTATGGAAATGTTGGCAAAAGGAATAGGTTCTTTTGATGATTTATCTGCAACGACACCTTGCACAATACTTTCTTGCCCAAAAAAATTTTTTAAAAATGCAAACATGAATAAAATAGTGAATAAAATTCTTAATACTTTTAACATGATATATTTTATTTTTTATTCCCCATAATCCATTCGCTGGCTCTTTCTACAATCCATTCAGCAATTCTTTTATCTGGGAGCAAGCCATTTTCTGCAAAAACAATATTTTGTCCTTCAAACATTTTCTTAGTTTCTATTGTTTGTCCATTCATTATAAAACCTGAATTGTCAGCCATGTTTTTTACTCCTATAGAAATATACATCCCAACAACGATTACTTTCTTTTTATTCTGACTTGCAGTTAAAATTGAGCTGACACCATCAAAGGCAAACGATTGTCCTGCTTCCACAAAGGCTTTATCAAAATATTCAATGCCCGTTTTTCCAAGAATAAAATTCCCGGTTTCATTGATTAAATTTTCCCATATAGCAATAAAATTTTTATCGCCATGAGCCAATATTACAAGAGCTTCATCTTTTGGGTTTTCAGATAATGCTTTTACTTTATCCAATAAAATATCTTTCATCACATTATCATAATACAATGTAGGTCCAACTGTAATCTTTATTCTCGTGTCGATAATTTTTGCTCCTTCTTTTTTTAGGGCATCAATCATTTCTTGGTCATAATAAAGTCCGAGAATTGTAGGGACATCATAAGCTGAATGTCCGGAAGGTGCTATAAATAATGGTAAAGCATATACTTTTGTAATGCCTTTGTTTTCCATGTCATTAATAACAGTTGGTATTGATGGTTCATTAAATTCCATTAAAGCAACCCTAACATCGTCAAAGCCTATAATATTTTGTGTTTTTAACAATTCTTTAACTTCATTTTCTAAATCCAAAACAGGTTGATTCCATTGTTTCATTGGTGAGCCATGTGCAATTATCAATAAGCCCTTCTTTTCTTGAGAAAAGGAGTTTATTGAAATTAAGACCATGAAAATTAAAAATACTTTCCTCATTTTAACCTCTTTTTTTATTAAACAAAATCCTTTCAACACATTGACAAGACTTCATTAGCAATTCTTTTTTCACTGCTTTTCAGTTGTTTCAAATATCTCGAATACTGTTGTTCACGACTGTATCCAAGCATAATACCAAGCATAAAATCTTGCTCGGGTGTTAAGTCATTCAATGATTTTGCCTCAAATGATTTTACAATTTCAACACACTCCGGATTACCAAAAAAGAGATTGATTTTGGTTTCATTCACTTCAGAAATCCAGAAAGAGATAGATTTATTTTGCAAGTAAAAAATTGCTTTGTCTTTTTCTGTTTTTTTCATGGTGTGTAGCACCAAGTTACGAATACCTTTTTTGTATTCGTAAACATGGTGTTTTAACACTTGTAAATCGGCAGACAGCAAATCATTGCAGTTATATATATCCGCTGATTGTCTCATTAATCAAATTCGACTTTTATCTGTTCAACCCACTTATTAATTCGGTCTTTTGTTAAATTGCTTTCATTATTTTCATCCAAAGGCAAACCGACAAATTTCTCGTCAATTTCGGCTTTTGATTCTTCATAATCGTATCCTGTCGTGTCCACAAATCCTACTATTTTACATCCTTTGTTTTCAATTGCCTTGTAAATTGTGCCAATACCGTCCACAAAGCTGTCGGAGTATGTAGAGCTATCGCCTAATCCAAAAATTGCACAAGTTTTCCCGCTAAGGTCTGTTTTTTCAAGTGTTGAAATAAAACTGTCCCAATCGTCTTGCAAATCGCCAATTCCCCATGTCGAAGTTCCAAATATCAAATTTTGATAGTTTTTTAACTCTTCAATAGGGTTATTTGCAACATCAAAAACATCAGCGTTTAATAGCTCTGCTATTTGTTTCGCAACACTTTCCGTGTTTCCGGTTGATGAACCGTAAAAAATTGCTGTTTTTTTCATTTTTATTTAGTTTAGATTTATGTTACTTGTTAATAATTGACTGTTAATAAAAGTATTGCCTTCATATGAAAGCAACTGCTTTAATTCAACAAATTCACTTTCATTTAAAGCTAAAAAACCATTATTCGAGCCTATGTGTAGTAATAGTTTCCTTCGATTTTGTGATTGTTGATTTTTTGCCAGATAAAATTTGTAGTCAATGGAATTAACATACATTTTAAATGACTCAAATTCATCGTTAGAAAAATTTACTAACATATTGCCAAATTCTAAATGGACTATTTTTTTGCTTATGTTTGTAAAAATCTGCCCGTTAGGGGTTGAGTTTATTATTTTCATAACTTTTTCCCGTTTTAATTATTTTACTTATTGATTTTTTGTCGTGTTCGTTTTTGATTGATTGTTTCTTTCTAACTTTCATCCAATCTTCCTCAACAAAGGGTAGTCCGCCAACTGCCTGAACAATTGTCATCCTTGTGTCCCCAAAAATGTTTAGTGTTTTCATAATTTTCTAATTTATGGGATAAAGTTTAGCTTTTTAATTACTTTTATTGAACAAAATCCCACTCAATTTTTACATATCCGGTTGGGGTTGGAGCAGGGTTTGCAGGTATTTGGGTAACAATAAATTTAACAATTTTACCTTCACGAGTTTGTATTATCCAGATTGGTTCATCGTCGGCAATGGTATTATTTGCAGCCTGTTTCCATTTTGAACCAAGAACTAATTTATTTAATTCTTGATTTAAATCCTGCATAAGGGGTTTACCGGTTGTTCCTGTGGGTACGGAAGACAAATTAAAACTTGGGTCATCCGATTGAAGCGTATAGGTTTGAATGTTTGCGGCAGTTAAATTCTGAAAATCAGCATAGCCCTTACAGGTTGTATCAACATTTGAATAATTCACAGCTTTTACTGTTTCATATAATTGGATAAATGGTGCTCCACTTAAACTACCATCGGGGTTTTCTGCTTGAATGGCTCTAATTTTTAAATCATACTCAAAATCTGATACTGTAAGAGAATCCATATTATTTGCCCCACCTTTTTCGCCTTTGTATTCAAAATCGAAACCTACACCTCCCGGATTTCGATTTGGACAAATCAAATACGGATTTTCTAAACTTACAAACTGACTTATCGGTGGGGTTGGGTCATCTGGTTTATCTTTTTTACATAAAGTAAATAGAACGCCCCAAAATGCTAAGGCAACGAATACGAATACTGAACTTTTTAATGTTTTCATTTTTCCTCCTTTTATTTAGTTTAAATTAAAGTGCAAAGAAAGGAGTAAAATGTCGGTCTGACAATCGCTAAAAGTGATGAAATTTTATATGGATTAATACCTAAAATAAGTGATGCTGTTTAATCAAGAGATATAATACCTTTAGATACAGCATAAATCGTAAGACCTGCTAAGCTTCGTATGCCTGTTTTTTCCATAATGTTTTTGCGGTGTGTATTTACAGTGTGGATACTGATATTTAATTTATCAGCCGTTTCTTTACTTGAAAGACCTTTTGCAATATAGCTCAATACTTCTATTTCACGCTTTGATAATTGTTCATCTTTATAACTATTTGTAGCATTATTATTACAGTGGCTGTTTATTTTCCTTATAATTATTGAAATGTCATCTGTAATTAAAAATGTATCATCAAATAGTTTTAAGGTTGAATTGTCAAAAAAGGAATAAATTATTCCAATCCACAGAATATCAGTGTTTTGATTTTTTATTTTAACAAACTCGTTTAATCTGTTTTGAACCATTACAGGATTTATCAGCACTACTGTTATCTCTTTTTTAGAATAAAATAATTCCATTTCATTAAAACTATCAAAATAGTAAAAAGAATAATTATATTCCAATTTTGAGATTGAAGTAATAAGTCCTTCGTAAAGTATTGTTGAAGGTTCTATAACGGCTATATTTATTCTGACTTTATCCATTCAACTGATTTTCAATTTTCTTACTCAAAGGAACCAATATTTTTTCTTCAATGTAAGAATGGATTTTTAAATCGAATTCTAACTCAAATAATGTATTAAGAAATTTACGCTTAATGTTAAGGTCGCTTTTTATCTTGATGTGTTTTAAAAACAAATTTTTTAAATCAGTCAGTTTTGTTTCTATGTCAGTATGGTGGCTACTATATTCATTTGCAGAGAATGAATTTGACTGTGTGATTTTATCATTTCTTTCAAGACTAAAAAAATATGGAAAAGCTATTTCATTTTCATACTTAAAATGCTCCAATACCTCTTCAAAATAATCATTAAAAAATTGTTCAATTAATTGAAAATCTCTACTAGTATGAACATTCTTAATTTTTTCCAGATAGTATCTTAATTCAGGATACTTATCTTCGATATAAAAAGAATGACTTTTTTTAAGATAATCCAGTATTGGCTTAATGGTACCAATTTTATTTATTTCGTTATAATCAGGAAAAAATCCATTATACAAATTTGCAACAACAATGAAAGCGTTTAAATCAATTTTATTTTCAATACATAATTCTCCAACGGTTAAATTATCAACAGCAAAGTCAATGTCAAAATGCTGTAAACAAAGTAACAATGAAAAATTTTCATTGATTAAGTCCAGCATTTTTTTATCTTTTGTAATATAAGATTTCTGATTTTTATACATTTTTTTTTGCAAAGTTAAATTAAAAAATCAATGAGTTCAGTTTAAAAAGTTACAAAGTTAAAAGTTCATAAAGTTATCTATTTGA
>DYKL01000147.1 GCA_020722645.1 Acetofilamentum sp.
TGTTTTTTTGTTGTGATTTTCAATTATTTAATTTATTTTTGTTCAGGAATTGCTGGTTAAATACGAATTTAATTGTTTATATTTATTTTTTATCGTATTTTTGAACTCTTCTTTTGTCATAAAATATAATTTTGACAAAGATAATATTTATTTATAAATGTTCAAATTATTTTTTCTTAATCCCTTAGTATGGAAAACCGAACAATGATGTCAGGCTATTTAAAAATGGAAACATCAAAAAACGCAAAGTCAATGATTATTGAACCTGAATGTAAAGAACATATCGAAATTTTTCAGTATCTCAACAATTTGAGGCATTAAAAAAAGCTGTCCAAAAAGTTAATAAATGATATTATACAATAATTTTATCGGCTCTTATATGAGAAATTGTTGGTGGATTTAATAAAAGCCAAGAACATCAAAGGTGTTAAACATTTGTAGGGTAAAAATCCGTAAGACCGCTTTCAAGCAATCAAACGGATATAATGCTATAAATAGAATATCTACCCACATTTTTTAAGAAAAGAGCCATTTTATCTTATTGTTTAAATTTCACTTTTTGGACAGCCAAATTTTTTACTGACAGTTAATATATTCCTCAACCAATTTTTTTATTTCATCGTGTTTTCCGTAAAGATTTTCGCTCAGATTTTTGTCGTTGTATGATTTCAGTTGTTTTATAAAATAATCAATTGTACCTTTCGGGAAAACGTTGTCTTTTTGATAAAAATCTCTTTCTTTTTCAAGCTCATCAGCAGAATCGAAGCAACAAATAGGCAGTTTTTCAAGTTTGTCAGCTATGTGTTTATTTTCTTCGCGGAAAATATTTACTTCAATTTTAAGTTCTTTTGCTTTTTTTAAACCTTCTTCTTTCATTTCAATTCCATTTTGCATAGCCATTAACATTGCGGCTAATAAATGATACAAATCAGCAGAGCCGTCAGGAACTCTAAATTCCGCAGTTTGTTTGCCGTGAATGTATGGAACTTCTGCAATTTCATAAGGACTATTAGCATCTTTAATCATTTGAGTTTTAAGAATCCAGCCCAATGGAACTCTTACAAGAGCAGAACGGTTGGTTTCACCCCAGCAGATATTTGTAGGCGCTTCCTGATGAGGAACTAAACGCAAATATGAAGTTGGTACAGTGTTTCCGAAAGCTGTAAGTGATTTTGCTTTTAGCAGTAATCCTGCAATTGACTGAAGTGCTACGTTGCTGAGTCCTTCGTTTTCAATCATTACATTTTTATTGTTTTCGTCAACTAACATATAATGAATGTGCAAACCGCTACCGGCTTTTCCGACAGTAATTTTTGGAGCCCAAGTTATTTCAACACCGTATTTTAAAGCAATATTTCTTAAAATCCATTTTCCCAGCAATAAATGGTCAGCAGTTTCTTCAATATTTACAGGATTGAATTCAATTTCGTGCTGCTCATAGTATTTGTCTTCTGTTGTAAAATTACCTACTTCCGAGTGAGCGTACTTAATTTTTCCGCCACATCTGGCAATCAGTCTCATTGCTTCAACTCTGATATTTTCAAATTTAGCAAAAGGTTTTGATTCGTGATAACCTCTTTGGTCGGTGGCTGGGTATCTTAAATTTGCATCTTTATCTGCAATAATGTAATATTCCAGTTCTCCCAATGCTTTAACTTTCAGACCTGTGGCTTTTGTAAATCTTTTGTGTGCTTTTCGCAAGATGTTTTCAGGAGCACTTTCCAAAGGTTTTCCGTCTTTTGTGTAGTAAGAACAGAACATATCAATTGTAGGAACTTCCGAAAAAGGATTAAGAAAAGCAGTACGAAAGCGTGGTATTACATACAAATCGCTTGTTGAAGCATCTACAAATTTGAAAAGACTTGAGCCGTCAACTCTTTCACCTGTTGCAAGTACTGATTCCAGATATTCTCTTGATGTTGTAACAAAATTCAGTGTTTTCATTTTACCGTCACCGGCAACATAATGAAAATTAAACTGTTCTATGTTATTTTCTTCGATATAACGAATTATATCGTGTCTTGTAAATTCTTCGGCAGGTTTACGCAGATACTTAACCAAAGAATTTGAATTTAGAGCAACTTCGTATTCTCTCATAATATTTTTTTTTCAAAATTAAAAAAGAAAAATCACAATTCTAAATTTTTTGCTAATAAAAAATAATTTTAATGTTTTATAAACATTTTTCTATCACAAATATTTTTTATAAATCAGATATTCTGAATATCACGATATTTTTTTAACATATCTTCAAGTGAAATATTTGAGTTTATGTTTAAAATTTCTAATAATTTTTTTGCAGAAATTACAGCACTCTGTTTTTTTAAATAATTTTCGTGTGAATAATTCAAAAACTTAACTATTTTGAAAGCATTAAACCATCTGAAAAAACGAATTCTGAAATTATTAAAAGAAGATGTGTTTTCACTGATTTCTGTAATTCTGTTTTTAAATTCATTTAAGTTTAAAAAATCTAATAAAATTTTATTACTTTCATCAGCATCAAAATTAATTTTATTTTCATAAAAGTCGGGAATTTTTTTGAAAAAATCTGCAAGCAGAACAAAAGCATCTAAGTTATAAACTTTATAATCAAAATCAGCATCATTAATTATCTGATTAACAGCAATTCCTGTTCCAAACAATACTCTATCCGTAATTCTGGGCGAAGGGTAAACAGTTGTAGTTTTTATTTCTGAAAAATTGCTGACAGGTATTATTTTCTGCAGAAAATAAAAGTCTTCGCCTGCAAGATTTGTAACCATTCCGCCTTGTTTAGCATAAATATCTGCTAAAAAACAAAAAGCAGAGCCGATTGTATGAAAAGCAAACGGAAAACCGGTGAATCTCAATGCCTGAACATAATATCTGAGATATAATTCGTAAATTGAAATTGCTTTATAATTTTTTTCGTCAAATTCAGGACCGGAAGTAATATGTTCAAAATTTATATTTGCAGCCGAAGTCTTAGGATTATTTTTAAAATGACTATAAATAGAACTATAATAATTTTTTTCAACTAATGTGTCTGCATCAAGGCTTACAATTATTCCGTCAGGTTTGTTTAATGCTGAAAAACGTCTGAGTGCTTCGTCCATTCCAATTTTACGAGCCACTCCTGCCCCACTCTTTTTTTTCGGCAAATCGGGATAATGTAAAACAAAAAATGATATTTTTTTATCACTTATTAATTTTGAATAATTTTTGATTTCGTTTAAAGTTTTTAAATTCTGATTTTTAACATCTTCAGATGATTCAACAGATGAGTTAATTACAAAAATAACTTCTACAAAAAAATCTTCAAACAGGTTATCTATCAACGATTTTATTGTTTTTGACAAATTTGGCTCATTATAAACTGGAATAATAGTAATAATTTTTAGATTTTGCGGAATCGGTTCAAATATCTTTTGTTCAAAAGTATTAACTTTTTGAAAATAATTATCAGCAAAATTGTTCATAAAAATTATTTTGTGCCTTCCAAAACAAGTACAAACTCCCCTTTTAAAGTTATATTTTTTATATTTTGTTTCAAATCTGCAAGTTTGCCTCTCACGGTCTGCTCGTAAACTTTTGAAATCTCACGCGAAATCGACAAAAATCTGTCTTCGCCGAAATATGAAATAAATTCATCAATAGTTTTTTCAATTCTGTATGGAGATTCATAGAAAACCATAGTACGTTGCTCATTAACAAGTTCTTTGAGTCGTTTTTGTCTTCCCTTTTTAACAGGTAAAAAACCTTCAAAAACAAATCTGTCGCACGGGAAACCTGAATTAATCAACGCCGGAATAAAAGCAGTTGCTCCGGGAAGTGTTTCAACTTCAATATTGTTCAAAACAGCCTGACGTACAATCAAAAATCCGGGGTCAGAAATACCGGGAGTGCCTGCATCGCTTATCAAAGCTATTTTTTCGCCGGAAAGTATTCTGTTTATAATTTGTTCGAGCTTCTGATGTTCATTAAACTTATGAAAAGACTCTAATTTTGTATTAATAGAAAAATGTTTCAGCAAAACACCGCTTGTTCTGGTGTCTTCGGCAAGAATAACATCAACTGATTTGAGAACTTCAATTGCTCTGAATGTTATATCCTGCATATTTCCTATAGGCGTTGGTACAATGTATAATTTCAAAATTTTTGTATGATTTTGCGTTACTTTTATGGTTAAATAATACAGTTCAAAACTAAATCCAAACCAAATCCGATTTTAGGTCTTGGTTTAAAACCGTTGAAATTATAGGTGTGGGTACCTGAAACGTCGGCAATAGACGCTTTTGTCGTTGTCCACACCGACAAATCAACAGGTTTAAGCCAATACCTGATTTTACTTATAAACATATCCAAAAACCTTTTTAATAATATCAACAGCCCATTTGAACGGGTCTTTTCTGATTTCTTTTTCTTCAAGTCCAATCATATAAAACATACCGTCCAAGGCTTTATTTGTTGTAAATTCAGATAAAGTATAGTTAATCTGTTCTTTTCCCAGCAAAGGAGCAATAATTTGATTATAATATTTGATTACTTCGTCCCAGGCTTTATTGGCAGAAAATCCAAGTACAAGGTCTTTATTCAGTACATTGTCAATTTTCGGCTGAAACAGTTTGAAAAGCTGTGGACGGGTTTTAAATTCAAGATAGTGAGTAGCGGCTGTTGAATCAAACCCCGAAACTTTACCTGAAATATCTGTACCTTTGAGAATATTCATACCTTCAGAGATAGACATTGTAGTAATGGCATTAATAAAAATAGGTTTAGCTTCAATGACGGCAGATTCGGCAGAACGATTAACCGCTATAACAAAGTTGTCGATTTTGCTCTGAAGAATTTTATCAAATCCCATTTTCTGAACTGTTTTGTTTGTCAAAGCTACATTCAAAACATTCTGAACATCAGGTGGTAATGGAATTTTGACTTTTTTATTGCCATTAAAACCATCTTTTTTGTTCAGATTTTTTACGGCATAATCCGTTCCTAACTCCAATGCTTTTTTTAAACCGCTCACGATTTCTGTATCAGTCGGGGCAACAGAAACCTGCAATAATTGTTCGAGAATTTCGCAACCTGTAAAAGCGAAAATTACAATAAATGCGATTACAATTTTTTTCATTTTTATTTATTTTTAATTACAAAAAAATTGATTAAATATATTTTTTAGCAAAATGTTCACGTGTAGAGAGGGAAACAGCGAATAATTTACATACATTTTCTATCAGCTCGATGTAATAATTATCGAAGAAGTTGAAAGAAGCCAACTCAATTACTCCAAAAACCTTATTTTCAAATTTAAGCGGAGTAATATAAATATTTTTTGGTTTTGCTTCGCCCAAACCTGTAGTAATTTTTATATAGTCATCAGGAATATCAAGCAAATTGACCGGAGCTTTTTCCATAAAACAAGCACCGACAAGCCCTTCGTCTATATCTAATTTTTTATTGACATATTTTTTGAGGTTATAGGCAACCATTGCTTTGAGATTTAAAAACGGAGTGTCATTTTCGTCAAAATCCAGAATAAATACACTTCCCTGAACTGCTTCTACGTAATCAACCAATCTGATTATCAGATTTTCAGAGAGTGTTTCTATATCACGGCTTATTGTAATTATATCTCCAATTCTGTTGATACCTTCGTTAATCCATTGTTGTTTTCTTTCGACAAAAAGACGTTCTTGTTCCTGTTCTCTTGCCATAGCCAATCTGTCACGCATTTCTATCAAACTGTTTCCTAAAACGTCCTTTGAACTAAGTCTTTCAAATTCTGCCAAAAAGTTTGCTTTACCGATTTGAATCGCAAATTCCGAATATCTTGCGATACCGTCAATTAGCATATCGAGTGATTTTTTCATCTCTCCGATTTCATCTTTACGCTTTATCGATAGCTTTTCGACAATCTTCCCCTGCGACATATCATACAACTGAAGCTGTATTGAATATAGTGGGTCTGTAATCGTTCTGGCAAAAATTGTAAGAATAACAATTGAGCCTACTATAAAAATTAAACCAATAATTGAAATTGTTGAAACTAAATCATTAATTTGTTGCCTTAATTCTTCTTCTTTCTGTGCAACAATTTTGTCGATATAATCAACATAAACACCCGTTCCGATTACCCAGCCGAGAGGTTCATATAGACGCACCCAACTGATTTTTGGGATTCTTTCGTTTGTCCCGGGTTTGTAAAAGTTGTATGTAACCCTTCCGGCTCCTTTACCTGCTACTATAGAATCGTGAAAAGCTTCGTAAACATTCTGGTCGGTATCTTCAACATAGAAAACCCATGATTTACCTTCCAATTCAGGTTTTATGGGGTGCAGTTTAACTTTGTACGGAGCATCAAATTCATTAATCCAGATATAACCATCGACACCAAACCTTAAAACCCGCAGATTACCAAGTGTTACGTTCATCATATTCATTGTAAACATTCTTACGGTCTGCAAACTCGTATCATTTAAAAAAATTCCGTATTTTTCCTGAATTGCTTCCGGTGTTGAAAGTTTGTAGGTATTATCAATCATTGAATACGAAATATTAACAATATCTCGCAGGTGAGAAATAATATCGTTTGTGGCTTCAACTCTATAAGCATGGATATTATTTTTAATTTCACGCTGAAATTGATAAATTGATAATATTGAGACAGTTGTAATCGAAAAAAACAATATTATACT
This sequence comes from Acetofilamentum sp., assembly GCA_020722645.1. Classification (GTDB taxonomy): domain Bacteria; phylum Bacteroidota; class Bacteroidia; order Bacteroidales; family JAFGUD01; genus JAFGUD01. The sequence goes on from DYKL01000147.1 coordinate 6,678, forward strand.
TGTAAAAAATGGTAATTTAGTTTTTAATTTCATCTTTACGCGACACGTAATATATTGACTATAAACACATTATAATCAAATGCTATGTCTTGATTATTTTTTTCAAATATAAAAAAAAGTATAAAATAAAAAAATTCAAATTTAATACCAATTATTTTTTATGAGTTTTACATTAACTCGTATTATTTTTAAAAAAATACTTGTTAATATCTTTGTAAATCATCAAATTTAGGAATTTCGTTCAAAAATAACAATTCTTTTTCAACTATTGTGCAACAATAATGCCTTAATCCATTTGTTAATAAAAAAAAACTCGGTTTTAATTCAATGTAATAATTAATAGCCTGATTAAGAGTGTCTTTTGATATTACAACATCAGGTTTTTTACATTCAACAATCATTTTCGGCTCTAATTTTGTACTATAAACAACAATATCAGGACGTTTTATTGTATTAAAAACCTTAATTGATTTTTCAACTCCTAATAAATATTTAGGATAATTTAGATAAGACAAAAAATATTTCAAAATATTCTGACGTACCCATTCTTCTTCGGTTAAAACAATATATTTTTTTCTTATTTCGTCAAAAATGAACTTTTTATTGTCTTTTATCTGGTATTTAAACTCGAAATCAGGTAAATTTAGTTTTTGAATCATCAATTTTGTAATTAGTTGAGACAAAAATAAATATTTATTGAAAATTTTGCTTAATTTTGGATATATTTTAAAAATTGCAAACATAAAAATGAAAATAATATTATATTTTTTTATCGTATCAGTTATTTCATTATCAGCAAGCACAAAATGTTTATTATTTTATTGATAGTTTAGAAATTGAATTGAAAGCGACTAAAGATAAGAATTCAGAAATCGTAATTTTGAACGAACTTGCAATTTTATACAAGGATATAAATATTGCAAAATCAATAGAATATGTAGATAAAATCGAGAAACTTCTTAAAAAGAACACATTTTCTTATGATATTTTAATAGATGTATATAGAAATCTTGGAGAAATATATTATTTCAGTGCTAAAATTAAAAAAGCCATTGAATATTATGAATTAGAATTAGAACTTATTAAACAAATCGGTACCGAAAGACAGATTTTGGAAGCAAAATACAACATTGCTACCTTGTATTTCAAATCTGACGATATGAAAAATGCAGAAACGTATTACAAAGATATTTCAGTAATTGCAGAACAGATAAAAGATGAAGACTTCAAAATGTTATCTTACCAAGCTCTTTATGTTATTTATTTAAAGCAGAAGAAACACGAACAAGCTCTGATTTATTTTAATAAATACAT
>DYKL01000148.1 GCA_020722645.1 Acetofilamentum sp.
AAATCAATTTGCTGAATATTAACGAATTACTTCAAAATATACCGAACTATTGTATTAACAACAGTTAGGTGTATTTTGTAATCAATTGATATTCAGCAAAATATGTTTATATAGACAAGAATTATTAAGTTCCCCTAAATCTGCAGGTGTTTTTAGATCTTGCCTTATTTCATTACATTCGTTCCGACAGATTTCACTTATTTAAGTGCATAAAAATTTCGATTTCCCTTATATTTCTTGGAAAATCTGCCGGAACTTGCGGATTTAAGGAGTTACTGAAAAATCAATAATTTGTTAATTAAAAAATAATTCATTATTTATTCATATCATCAACAAAAAACATTAATAGTTTAAAAACTGATTCGTAGCCGGATAAAGGAATATTTTCGCGAGTATCTCTGATGTTGTGATATTCTTTATAGCTTCCTAATGTATATATAAAAAAACTTGGAACACCTTTTTCGTAAAAATAGTAATGGTCGCTGTTTGCTGCCGGACCTCGTTTTTTAATCTGTGGCAAAAGATTATGTTCTTCGTTTATTTCCAGCAATTTCTGATATTCTTTTTCATAAACAGTGCTATTTACAATCTGAATACCTTCTTCGCCGCTACCCATTAAATCGAGATTCAGTAAAAATTTAATATTTGACAAAGGAATCAAAGGATTTTGCACAAAATTGTAAGAGCCTACAAGCCCAATTTCTTCTCCGCTGAAAAATATAAAACCGATGCTGTAATGCGGAATACTTTTTCTTTGTGAATATTCTTTTGCTAGATCAAGAAGAAATGCACAACCACTTGCATTGTCGTGTGCCCCCGGAAAAATTACATTTCTGCCCATAGTTCCAAGATGGTCGTAATGTGCCGTAAATATTATAAAAGTATCAACTTCGCCTTCTATGTATCCGAAAATATTTTGTGTTTTGTGTTTTGACAAGAATTGAGCATCTATTAAAGTTTCTACTGTTTTGAGTTTTTCGGGTAATGATGAACGTAATACGATTAAGTGCATAAAATCGTTTTGATATCTGCCTGCACCAAAAACCAGATTGTCTGTTATTGTTATTAAACCGGCTGCTTTAAGTGTGTTGTCGTCAATTATCTCTTCATAGTCGTTTTTAAAACTTGCATTGGTAACTCCGATTGTATCAATAACCACAAAAGTTTCTGACAAATCCTGAGTTTTGAATTTGGTGTATTTTTTTTCATCATCAATAATATCAACTGTCAGATATTGAACTTTGAATGTTCCCCTTGAAGTACCGGAGGTTGGATTTACAATATAATCAACACCCGGTATGAGCCTGTTTCCGTTAAAAGAGACCTCCATTCGGCTTGGAAAAATATTTGCATTGAGTGTGAATTCCTGATAATAATCTTTTGTTTTACTTTTTAGGTGTAGCCTTTGAAGTTCATCAGAAATAAATTTTGCCGCCATATTATGACCGTCAATTGCATATCCACGTCCAAATAATGCTGGAGAAGCTAAGGTGTCAATTATTTTTTTTGCATAATTTATATCTTGCGAAAAACTAAAAATTGGCAGTAACAGAATAATAATCAGTATTTTTCTCATTTTGTCGTTATTTTAAATTAGATTTCAAATATAAACAGAAAAAATCAAAAAAAACAATTTATTCATTATTTTCTTATTTTTGTAATGTTTAACTTTGAGCTTATGAAATTTTCGGCTTTTATTCTGTTTTTTTTACTGATTTTTATTTATAACTCAAATTCTCAAATTTATTTTGGAATAATATCAGGTTTAAATTCGGCAAATATCCGATTTGTTGATGACGAAGTAAATAAAAGTTTCAGTGCAATAGAAAACAACAGATTTGGTTATAATGCAGGCATTTGTGGTGATTTTTATTTTTCTAAAGTACTTTCTGTTGAAATTGATTTGGCATATACAACAAAAGGTTTTAATTTTGAACAGACTTATTCAAGAGGATATAAACAGTTCAACTATATTCAGCTTAATGCAAACGGAAAAATTGACTTTAATCCCGACGAGGACATTATTTTTTCTGCCTATGTCGCTCCTTATGCGGCATACTGGCTTTCAGGGAAAAGAATGATTTCCGGCGTAAACTACGGTTATGTTGTTGATAAAATTCCTTTGCAATCTGACACAACTTTTAGATACAACCGATACGATTTAGGATTGATTTTCGGGACTGAAATGAAATTTGAACAGGAAAATGATGCTCTTTTTATCATAGGTTTGAAATACGAACACGGTATGATAAGCACTGATATTGACAAAGTTGACGGATGGTTTAATCGCAATATCAGTCTGTATTTCAGATATTTATTTAATTTAAATTAATTTTTTATTCAATAGTTCACTATATTTTCGATGTTTCAGGTGCCCACACCTGAAATTTCAACGGTTTTAAACCAAGACCAACTTCTTTTTCTGAAAAAAACAAAAAAACATCAGAATGAAAAAATATATATTATCTTTAGACCAGGGAACAAGTAGTTGCCGAGCTTTATTATTCGATAAAGAATTCAACCTGATTGGCATTGAACAAAAAGAATTCAGTCAGAAATACCCAAAACCCGGCTGGGTTGAGCAAGACCCGAAAGAGATTCTTGAAGTTCAGATTAAAGTTGCCCAAGACTTGCTGAAAAGTAACAATATCTCGGCTGATGAAATTATTTCGATAGGTATCACAAATCAGCGTGAAACAACAGTTTTATGGAACAAAAATACCGGAGAACCTGTTTATAACGCAATTGTATGGCAGGATAAAAGAACTTCAGGTGTTTGTAACGAACTAAAAGATACATACTGGAACGATTACATAAGTCAAAATACAGGTCTCTGGATAGACTCCTATTTTTCTGCAACAAAAATTCAATGGATACTCGAAAATATCGAAGAAGTATATCAAAATGCAAAATATGGTGATATTTTATTCGGAACAATTGACACCTGGCTGATTTGGAATTTAACAGGCAAAAAAGCATTTGTTACCGATTATACAAATGCTTCAAGGACAATGCTATACAATATCAGAACATTAGACTGGGACAAAAAATTATTGTCTTTGTTCAACATACCGCCAATGATGTTGCCAAGAGTAGTTGACAGTGCAGGTTTTATAGCAAATACCGAAGCTGATATTTTCGGCGTTGAAATACCGATTTCAGGGGTTGCAGGCGACCAACAGGCCGCTCTTTTCGGACAACTCTGTTTTGAACCCGGAACAGCAAAAAATACTTATGGGACAGGTTGTTTCATACTTATGAATACCGGCAAACACGTTTTTCATTCTTTAAACGGAATGATTTCGACTATTGCCTGGGGTATAGACGGCAATATTACCTATGCTCTCGAAGGCAGCGTATTTATTGCCGGTGCCGCTATTAAATGGTTACGTGATTCTCTTGGGCTTATAAAATCCGCAGCTGAAACCGAAGAAATTGCAAAAAGCATTGCTTCAAGCGAAGGGGTTTATGTTGTTCCTGCATTTAGCGGTCTTGGTGCACCATACTGGGATATGCAAGCCCGTGCTGCAATTGTAGGACTGACACAAGGCAGTTCAAAAAACAATATAATCAGAGCAACCCTCGAATCTATTGCTTATCAAACAAAAGATGTGTTTGATGCTATGTACGAAGACTCCAAGCTCGAACTTGAAGAACTGTATGTAGATGGAGGAGCTTCTGCTAATGACTTTTTAATGCAATTTCAGGCTGATATATTAAACACAAAAGTAGTACGTCCTAAAAACATAGAAACAACAGCACTTGGAGCGGCATATCTTGCGGCATTAGGCTCTTATGTTGTCAATTTTAATGATTTGAAAAAAATGCTTAATTCCGGAAAAGAATTTAAACCGCAAATGGAAGCCGAAAAAATTGCTGAATTGTATGAAGGATGGAAAAATGCCATTAAAAAAATCAGAGCTTAACCGACAAATTTCCAAAATTAAGGTTTAAGGAACATGTTTTAAAAAATAGTCAGCTCTCAGCGGTACTTTGCGTTTCTTTCTTTGCGTTTCTTTGCGGTAAAAAAATATTATTCAAATATTACCGCAGAGAACCGCGAAGGTTTTCACAAAGAGCCTCAAAGAAATACAGACATTAATTTAGTAATATTCCTAATATCACGATTGATACTTGACTCTGTTTGCAATAGCTCTGCCCAATGTCATTTCGTCGGTATATTCAAGTTCATCGCCAAAACCGACACCACGAGCAATTGAAGATATTTCAACATTGTACTCCTTTAATTTTTTAAAAAGATAAAAACATGTAGTTTCGCCCTCCATTGTAGTGTTTAATGCGAATACAACTTCTTTGATATTTTCATTTTTCAGCCTGTTTTCGAGCGATGAAATTGTTAAATCTGATGGAGCAATGCCGTCAAGCGGAGAAATCAGCCCGCCTAAAACGTGATAAACACCTTTAAACTGCATAGTTTTTTCAATTGCAATAATATCTTTTATATTTTCCACAATGCAAACCACCGAATTATCACGTCTCGGATCAGCACAAATATCACATAAATCATTATCAGACAAATTATTACATTTTCGGCAGATTTTAATTTCTTTTTTCAATTTTATAATTGACTGCCCAAAATTTTCAACTTGTTCAATATCCTGATTTAGAAGATGAAGAACTAATCTTAAAGCTGTTTTTTTGCCTATTCCGGGTAATTTGGCAAACTGGTTTACTGCTTCTGACAGTAATTTTGATGAAAAATCGTCATTAAACATAAAACAAATTTAGAAAAAAGGAAACTTATAAACAATATATTCGAAACTGCTTGTCTGCTCAACGCAGAAATAGCCGAGAGCATCGTTATCAAAGTTACCTTTTGGATTAAAAGGACTTGTAGAACTTCCGCCTGAATACAGAACCTCAATAAACTGGTCAAAATAATCATACGTTTCTTTGTTTATTGATGCAAGTTCAATTTTAACAGTATCACCTTCCAGAAAATATTCGCTCAAAACTATTTGCATTGTATCACCAATTGCAAATTCATCACTTGTAAAATTGTAACTGTCATTTATATATTTTCTTCCGGCATCTTTATAAACTTTTATTCTATAGTAATTTTCTTCATCAGGTATATCAAACCAGTAAGTAAGAGCAAAAAGCATCATTCTTTCATTGCCCAAACTATCTGTAATATAAATATCTTCGTCAGTAAAAGAAGTAAAAAGAGTTAAAAACAAGCCGGGATTGCTTGGTGTTTGTGCTGTTGCAGTGTACTTAACCCCTGTGTTTTTGTCGGTTATTTCAATTTGAAACAAGTCGCCTGATTCTGCAATTATTCCGTTAGAAATAAATTCCCCTTTTGTGTTTTTTTCAAAATAATAATTTTCGTTATTGTTTTTGATTAAAATTATGTCCAAATTCTCAATTCTTTGAGGCTTATTATTGTCATAAAATGAATTTGAATATGTTGCAATAACCGAACAAGTGCTGTCGGTTGCGTTAAGATTGGCTTCAATAACTATTCTCGGCTCTGCATCTTCCAAGTCTATCTCTATTATATCAATACAAGATAATTGAAAAATTGAAACCAAAAATACAAGTAATAAAATTTTATATGTTTTCATAACTTTTTACTTTAAAATTAAAATCTGAAATTCCATGTAACAGAAGGAACAATGCCAAACAATGCTAGTCTTTCTGCCTGAGTTTGTCCGGTTTCTTCATCTTCGACAAATCTGATTAAATAAGCATTTTTACGATTGTAAACGTTGTAGGCAGATAAGTTTAGGTCGGAATAGAATTTTTTATTATCTTTAATTATCCAAGTAAGCCCCATGTCTAAACGGTGATAGTCGGGCATTCTGTCTGCATTTCTTTCGGAATATAAATTCATCATAACACCGTCTATGTAGTATTTACCGACAGGAAAAGTAACAGCATCACCGGAATTGAAAACCCAGGTAGCCGAAAAATTAAGTTTTGGCAATATCTGATATGTCGCTACAACAGAAACATCGTGTCTTCTGTCCTGACGAGCCGGAAACCAGTTGCCGTTATTAATTTTGTCGTTTTGTCTTTCAGATTTCAACATTGTGTAGCTTATCCAGCCTGTTAATTTACCTGTTTTCTTTCTTACTAATAATTCAGTACCGTAAGCTCTGCCGATTCCGGTAATTATTTCAGCTTCAACGTCAGGATTAAACATAACTTGCGCACCATCTTCAAAATCAACCTGATTGTAAAAACCCTTGTAAAAAAATTCAACGCTTGTTTCAAGTTTGTTTTCAAAAAAGTTTTTAAATAATCCAATTGTCCACTGGTCGGCTTTTTCAGGCTTTAAGTTTGAAGTACTCGGCATCCACAAATCTGTCGGAGAACTTGATGTTGAATTTGAAAGCAAGTGCAAATATTGTACTGTTCTGTTATAAGATACTTTAAGAGATGTGCTTTCATTAACCAATAATGTTGAGTTGAAACGCGGTTCAAAATAATATTGTGTATAATAAAATTCGTTTTTTTCGTGAACAGTTTCTTCAATCACTTCGTTTTCATCATCATAAATTTTGGTGGTATAAGGACCGATATTGTTGAAAACAGAAAACCTTAAACCATACAAAATTTGAATTTTATCACCGATTTTTTGTTCATTTGACATATAAATACCACTTTCGAGAGCATACTGGGGGACTAAACTTGTATCACGAAAAGCATTTAGCGTATCATCGGGATTTTTTTCTATTAATTTGAAAGACATCGGTTTAAAATCATGATAAATGCTTTGAACCCCGAAACGAATTGTATTATTGGTGTTTAGATAGTAGGTATAATCTTGCTTGAACATATAGTTTAAGATACCGGCACTAAATCCAATAACATTTTTATTGAATTCGGCTCTGAAACCGTAATTAAAATCGCTGTAAACAACAGAAGTGTTCAAAAACAACTTATTGCTGAAAATATGATTCCACCTGAGAGTTGCAGTGCTGTTTCCCCAATCGAAACCAAAATCCTGCAAACCAAAAACATCTCTGCCTGAATATCCCGAAAAATAAATTCTGTCTTTGTCCGAAAGAATTAAATTAGTTTTCAGGTTCAAATCGTAAAAATAAAGAGATAAATCTCTGTAATCTTTTTTGAAATTTTTGACTAAAATATCTGCATAAGTTCTTCTGCCTGAAATCAAGACAGAAATCTTTTCTTTAATGACAGGACCTTCGACAGTTAATCTTGAAGAAATAAGCCCAATACCTCCGGTAGCTTCCCAGTGTTTCAAATTCCCGTTTTTCATACGAATATCAGTAACAGAAGACAATTTACTGCCGTATTTTGGCGGGATTCCACCTTTATACATTTTAACATCTGAAATTGCGTCTGAATTGAATACCGAAAAAAATCCGAGTAAATGAGAGACGTTGTAAACAGGAGCTTCGTCTAACAAAATTAAATTCTGGTCGGCATCTCCACCTCTGACATAAAATCCGCTGCTACCTTCAGAACTCGCACTAACTCCGGGCATTAGCTGAAGAGCTTTCAGAATATCCTGTTCGCCCATTAAAACCGGAATAAGTTTTATTTCTTTTACATTCAAATCAATAGAGCTGACCTCGTTACTTTTAACATTTTTGTCAGATGCCTGACCGATAACAACAACTTCGTTAATTGTATTATCTGAATTAATAAGATTGATATTTAAAGAAGTGTTTTTTATAAGCTGAACATTTTGTGTTGTAGTTTCGTAACCCAAAAATGAAAAAGTCAGGTTATAAGTCCCTTTTTTTAAAGAAATTGAGTAAAAACCGTATTGATTTGTAGAAAAACCCTGTTTAATTTCTTCTACGTAAATAGTTGAATACAACAATTCTTCACCACTGTTATCGTCTCTCACATATCCACTAATAGTGTAATTTTGTGAAAATGTATTTATTAGCAAAAAGAAGAAGAATAAAAATATAATGTTTTTTTTCATGTGTAAATAATTTTGTAAGTTGTTGGTTTATAATTATTTTCATT
>DYKL01000641.1 GCA_020722645.1 Acetofilamentum sp.
GTCTATTGTTCAATGTGATACGCTGTTGGCGTCCGATAAATGCAAATCCTTTTCCTAACTCTAATAAAAATTGTTGTAGATTATTGATAATTGCCTTTTCTATATCATTTTCAGTATATTCATAGTTTTCAGGAAAATTCATAAATTCAAACACATGTGGATTTTTTATAAAATCTTCTTCCGATTGAATTATTTGTCCTTTTTTAGACAATTCCAAAATTTTTTCTTTGTCTTTCCCTATTGCAATTCTATGAAATAAACCTGTTTTCTTTTGTCTTCTTAATTCTCTAATTGTCCAATTTTCTGTAATTGCTTGTTTTTCGTAAAATTCTCTTGCTAAATCATCTTCTACTTTCAGAAGTTCATAATAATGAGACCAAGTCAATTTGTGTGACAGCGTCTCACAAATTGGGTATTTATTATATAATAGTCTCATATAGTTTAAGTTACTTCGACTAAATCCTTTACCGTGCTGTAATGTTAAATCTTTTGCCAAATTTTCTAAAAGTTGTTTTCCATATTCGGCTTTCACTTTTCCGCCTTGTTCAAATTCAATTATATCTTTTCCAATTTGCCAATAAGCAAGAAGCATTTCAGTATTTACGGCTGAAATTATTTTAGTTTTTGCAGATTGGTAAGTAATTCCAATCTTTTCAATAAGTTGTTGATAATCAATATTTTTACTTAATTCAATCATATTTTTTGAATTTGTGTGACGCTGTCACACATTTTTATCAATCATTTTTTATTGTTCAAATTTAATAATTATCTCGTTTATTTCTATATCAATTGTCTTTTTTTGATTTGCTATAACGTGAATGGCTTGACGTAGTTGCGGGGGTGTATCCGCACAATGTTAATTGAAAGTAAAATGTTAATTATCAGCACATTTGTCAATTCTTGCACCACTGCCCGCAATTACGTTCAAGCCAATGTTAAGTGCCTGTTTTTCATCATTCGAGATAATTTCAATTTGTTTTGAGATTTTTTCTAATCCTGTGCAATTAAAATCTTTTGACTTGCAAAAAATTCAACTCTATGCCGGTTTGTTTACTCCTTTCGTATCTCTGAATTTCAAAGATTATAGATTGTCTATCACTTCTTTTGATAAATTTGTTAATTTCTGTATTTCATCTATCGATTTGCCACTGTCTTTTAATGTTTTAGCTAAATTTAATATCATTTTGTCTTTTTCTCCCAAGGCTTTGTCTTTTTCTCCCAAGGCTTTGTCTTTTTCT
>DYKL01000149.1 GCA_020722645.1 Acetofilamentum sp.
TTTTCATTCTATTGGTGTGAGAACTTTAAGGTTCTCATGGGGGTTTCATGTGTTTATACCTGAAATTTCAACGATTTTAAACAAAGACCTAAAATTTGATGAACCGAAAATTAGAAATTACATTTTTTATAAAAAAATATAATTTCTAACCGAGTTACATCTGACCAAAATTTTTTAATATAAAAGATAACAGATGAAACATAGATTTTTAATCATATCCGTATTTTTTACATTTATTTTTTCTGACACATTTTCGCAACACGATACCTTAAAAATAAAACCTGTTTACATAAATTCTGATTTTTTATCCGAAAATCAAAATGTTACACAAATTGACAGTATTTTTTTAGCCAACAATTTTAATAATCAGCTTTCAGACTTAATAAAGATTAATTCCGGCATTTTTGTTAAATCATTTGGGTTGAATGGTGTTTCAACTGTTTCAATCAGAGGAACTTCAGCAAATCACACAAAGGTTTTATGGAACAACGTACCTCTTAATTCTTCAATGAACGGACAGTCTGATTTTTCTATTATTCCCGTCTTTTTTTCGGATAAAATCAATATTTTTTCGGGGATATATTCATTGACACAAAATTCCGGTGCAATTGGCGGAATTATTGATTTAAAAACAAATACCGAATTTGAAAAACCAATTTCATTTTCACTCGCTCAGAATTTTGGAAGTTTCGGCAATCTGGGAACTTTTTTAAAACTCAAAAAAAGTAATAAAAAAATATCATACAATTTTAGAGCATATTACAAAAAATCAAAGAATAATTTTAGGTTTGTAAACACCTCATTGCCTGATTTTGTAGTACAAATTAACGAAAATTCTGAATTTGTGCAATATGGTGTTTTGTCCAAAATTGATTTAAAAATCAACAAATCAAATCTTTTGTCGTTAAGAGTTTTTGGCACTTATACAGACAGAAATATTTCACCGATAATGTCCTATTCGGGATTGTACAGACAAGAAAATCAGATAGATATAAAAAAATCTATTACTTTAGATTATGCCTTCAACAAGAATTTTTTTAAAATTAATTTTACAAGTGCCTGCTTGTCAAACAATCTGAACTATTTTCTGGCTGATTCGGTTATGTCTTATCCGTTAAATTATCAAATTATCAAAAACAATTCAGAAAACTCCGAAAAAATCTTTTATAATGTATTTAATGTTGATTTTCAGAAATTTAAAAATGTTTCCTTCAACACTAAAATTACCTCTTCATATCAAATCGCAAACTCTGTAGATTCTTCGACATATAACTCATTAGGATACAGTGCAAAACGTTTTGAAAACAATATCAATTTGTTGGTAAATTATTATGTTTTTAAACAACTAAAAGCCTATTTTAATGTAAATGAGACCGTAATTAATAATGAAATCTTTTCCCCTGCCTTTAATTTAGGCTTAATCTCTGAAATTATTGACCAAAACAAATTAGTTCTCGGTTTAAATGCAGGAAAAAACATCAATTTCCCGACTTTGAACGATTTGTATTGGTGTCCGGGTGGAAATACTGATTTAAAGCCCGAAAAATCCAAGCAGATTGATTTTTTTGTTAAAAATTCTATCGAAAAAAACAAATTTTACTCTGACATTAAACTTGTTATTTACGCTTCGGAAATAAAGGATTGGATTTTATGGAAACCCTCTGAATTTGGTTACTGGACTGCTCAGAATATCAGAAATGTTTTTTCAAGAGGTTTGGAAATAAATTATATATTTTCACATAATGGTTTGATTGATAAGCAAATAAACATAAACTATGCATTAAATTTTGTATCCGAAATAAATTCAAAAAGCACTTTCAGCTTGTTCGAAGGAAATCAACTGATTTATTCTCCAAAAAACACGTTGAATTTTAATTTTTCTAATAGTTTTAAAACTTATGATTTTACAATAAATTACAGTTACACTTCAAAACAATTCACGAATACATCAAATAATACATTTTCACTGCCGGCTTTCAGCTTGCTTAATTTTGTTTTTTCAAAACATTTTGTTATTAAAAAATATAATTTACTGGCTTTGTTCTACCTTAACAATATTTTCGATAAATCTTATCAAGCAGTTTTATACAGACCAATGCCGGGTAGAAATTTTGAACTTAAAATCAGTATCACTTTTTAGAAAACAATATATTTATGAATTTTTTTTCACTAATTAAATTTGGATTAAAAATAAACTGTTTTATCATCTTGTTGTTTTTATATTCGTGCAATAATAAACAAAATAACGAATCAACTAAAACGGTAATTCAAAATGAATTTGCACAGGGCTTTTCAATCGAAACATTCATAGATTATAAAAAAATATCAGTTTTCGACCCCTGGCAAAATGCCGAATCTGAAAAATTTGAGTATTATTTAATCAAAAATGAACAGAAAACTCCCGATTTTTTTACTAATGAGCAAGTAATAAAAATACCTGTTGAAAAAATTATTTGTCTTTCAACCACTCATTTGGGATACATCGAAAAATTGGACAAAAGAGGCACTATTGTTGGAATTTCAGAGACTAAATTTGTTTATGATTCTATTATTCAGTCATATATCGAAAAAGGAACAATTCAGGAAGTGGGCTACGAGCAAAGTATGAATGTCGAAAAAATAATCAGTTTAAAACCCGATGTTGTATTTGCTTATGATATAAACGGCGGTCAATATAATATGTACACCCAACTCGAAAATTTCGGAATACCTGTTGTTTTTGTCGGAGAATATTTAGAAAATGAACCTCTCGGAAAAGCAGAGTGGATTAAATTTTTTGCTGCTTTTTTTTCTGAAGATTCACTTGGTAATCAATATTTTGAGGAAATAAAACAAGAGTACATAAATTTGCAGAAATCCGTAAAAAACAACAAACAAGATAAACCGGGAGTGCTTGTTAATACTCCTTTTCAGGGAATATGGTATTTACCCGGCGGTAATTCATATTTCTCGAAAATAATTGATGATGCCGGTGGTAATTATCTCTGGAAAAATAACAAATCAAATGAAAGTTTCAGCATTAGCCTCGAAGATATATACACACTGAACGATTCTATTGATATCCTTCTAAATCCGGGAATGTACAATTCAATTTCGGATATCACAAAAAGCGACACAAGACTTAAAAATTTGTATTGTATTGTAAATCAAAAAGTTTACAACAATAATAAACGAATTAACAAATACGGTGGCAATGATTTCTGGGAAAGCGGAACTGTAAATCCGCACTTGATTTTGAAAGATTTAATTATTATCTTTGACGAAAAACAAAACGGTGAATTATATTATTATCAAAAAATACAGAAATGAATAAAACAATAAAATATTATGCTTTTATTTTATTATTATTTGCTTCCTGCAAAGATTCTTATTATTTCCCGACAGTAGCCAATATTCCTCAAAATATTCAAACCGGAGACTTGGAAATATCATTTAATAAAAACAAACATACAGTTGAGCCACAAATATCTTACGTTATTAACAATGATTTTTCGGTCTCTCTAAATGCAGCAGTTCCAAACTATAATCTTACCGATAATGAATATTTTGACTACAAAACAATTGAGTTGGCTCTTGGATATTATGAACAGCCCAACAAAAATTCGATGTTTTCTTTATATAGCGGCTTTGGTTACGGTAATATCAACTTTAATCTGAAATCAGATTTTGGAGGTTTATTTACAAGTCAAAATTATTACAGCACTGATTCACAAATTTATAAATTCTTTTTACAAAGCAACTTATCTATATGCAGCAAATATTTTAAATATACATTTACACCTCGCTTTACTTATTCATTTTTTGATGATAATAATCAAATTTTAGATTTTCTGTTATATGAACATATAAATACATTTGAAATTGGACATAAATTTATTTATTTTTATCATCAAAATTCACTTTCAATAAAACTAAATTATTCTGAATATGGTGTTTATCCATTCATTTTTGCTTTTGGTATAAAAATAAAATTTTCGACTGCATCTAAAAAGCCTTACTCAGAAGATTACCATAATTTTGAATAATAAGGCTACTTCGCATTCACTATCTTACCCTCTTAATTGAATGATTTGTAATATTTTCGGAATAATAATCAAAAGACAGCTTTGAAACTAAAAATAATATCTGAAATTTTTCATTTAGTAAATAAAAAATTTTTTAGAAACTATTTTTTTATATTTTTGCATAAAAGAACAAAGCAGAAATTAAATGCGTTATAAAATTTTAATAGCAGACGACGAAAAGATATCTATTCATATACTCGAAAAGTATTTACTTGTCGAAGACAGCACTTTTGCCATTCATAAAGCTTTTGACGGGAAACAGGCATTGGATTTGGCTATGAAAATTTTGCCTGATTTAATTTTATTAGACTGGAATATGCCGCTATTAAACGGCGAAGATGTTCTTAAAGGTCTGAAAAAAAACATTTCCACTAAAAATATTCCTGTTATTATTGTTTCTGCAGCTCTTTCCGACGAAGAAATAGAAACCGCAATTGATATGGGGGCTTTGGATTTTATAAAAAAGCCCGTCAAAAAAATTGAACTAAAAGCAAGAATTAAAATTGCCTTAAAATTTGGTTTAGCTCAAAAAGAAAATGAAACTCAAAGGCAAATAATTGATTCAAATATTGATGAACTGAACAAACTTTCGCTTATAATTAAAGAAACCGATAATGCAGTTATACTTATTAATCCAAACGGTGAAATTGAGTGGGCAAACGAAGGTTTCAAAAAAATGTACGGTGTTTCTTTAGATGACTTTTTTAACCGTTTTGGGACAAGTGTTTTTGACGCTTCTTTTAACAAAGATGTAATAAAAAGAAAAATTCAGCAGGTTCTAGATACTAAAAAATCTACCAGCTATGTTTCTAATATACAGAACTTCAGCACAATAGTTGATAAATGGATACAAACTACTCTCACCCCGATTTTTGACGGAAACGATATTGACAAAATTGTTGCTATAGAATCTGACGTTACAAAAGCAAAAAAATCCGAGCTTGATTTGAAGCAGAAGAACGATGAAATGATCAAACTGACAGAAGAGTTGCAAAAAACAAATGAAGAACTTGAAAGACAGAAAAATTTGATACAGGAAGAACGTCTTAAAACAGACGAGTTGCTGGAAAGTATTTTACCTCATCATATTGCTTCGCAGTTAAAAACTATCGGTTACGCTCGACCACGTAATTACAAGACTTCTACAATAATGTTTACAGATTTCAAAGGATTTACAAAGTCCTGCGAACATCTCTCTCCTGATGAAATCGTAAACGCTTTACACAGTTATTTTACTGTTTTCGACGAAATTGTCGTTAATCATTTTATCGAAAAAATTAAAACTATCGGTGATGCTTATATGTGCGTAGGCGGTATTCCGCTTCGTAACAGAAGCAACCCGTTTGATGTTGTCATTGCCGGTCTGAAAATACAGCATTTTATGAACAATCTCGACAAATATGACCCTGAAAATAAAATGCCAAGATGGAACATCAGAATGGGAATACATACAGGTCCTATTGTAGCCGGTGTTGTGGGAAAAATTAAATTTGCTTACGACGTTTGGGGAGATTCCGTTAACATTGCCAGCCGAATGGAAACCGCCGGTGAAATTGGTAGGGTAAACATTTCCGAATCTACTTATGAGCATATAAAAGACCATTTTGAATGTGAATTCCGCGGCGAAATTGAAATGAAAAACAGAGGTAAAATGGCTATGTATTTTGTTAACAGATTAAAACCTGAATTTTCCGGCGATGAGTTCGGAACTGTTCCTAACGATGTCTTCAAAAAATATCTTCATAGTTTATAATAATGAAAACTATTCTCCTGGTCGGTTTTGGTGGTTTTATTGGCAGTTCGTTGAGGTATTTGGTGCAAAAAATTTCATTACCTTTTTTTGTTAGTCCTTTCCCTTATCCCACATTTTTTGTAAACATTCTTGGTAGTTTTATTATTGGTCTGATTTTCGGATTAACAAGCAAATATGAAATTTTGTCTGCTGATGTAAGATTGTTCATAACTGTTGGTTTTTGTGGTGGTTTTACAACGTTTTCCAGCTTTTCAAACGAAAGTTTTTTACTTATTAAAGACGGTAATTATTTTTATTTCTTTTTATATACTTTTTTGAGCGTTTTTGTGAGTATTCTTTTCACTTTTCTGGGATATTTAATTTTTAAAATCAAATAAATGGAATCAGTTAAAGGCAAAATATTAAAAATATACATTAGCAATACCGATAAATTCAGGCACAGACCTCTTTACGAAGTTATTGTTTATGCTGCAAAAAGATACGGTTTAGCCGGTGCTACTGCTACAAGAGGTTATATGGGGTTTGGTGCAAGCAGTAAGGTTACTAATGCAAAATTTTGGGAAATTACTGAAAAAGTGCCTGTTGTTGTTGAAATTATTGATACTGATGAAAAAATTGAACACTTTAAATCTGTATTGATGGCTTACATTGAAAAAATTCCGACAGGCTGCTTGGTAACTTCCGAAAACATTGAAATTGTTTTAATAAAAAAAGGTCAAAAGAAAAAAAGATGGCTTTGATTTTCAGAAAGGTAACTTTTTCGGATTTGAAATACGAAAGCACTATAAATCAAATCATTATCAAATTCGGATCTCAAATCTGAATTAGCTACATATAAAATTTGACGACGATTTTGTATAGTAAAATTTTCATCTATATAGATTACTAATTTTTAAATACGTCATAAAAATAAAACAAATAGCTAAAACTTTGATTTTAATATGTTTTTATAAATTTATTGTTGCAAAATTATATAAAATTAAAACATTACCCTTTTTGAGTATTTTTTAGCCTTAAAACCCTGATTTTAAGCCCTTTATTTTTCAAAAATTCCGCCCTTACCCCTTTGAGTGCGTTTTTTTTCGAAAATACAGGGGTTAACGGAGAATCTGTATAAAAATGATTAAAAAATATAAGTTATTGCGGTATTGAATTATAATTTAATATGTGGTTTTTTATAAAATGTCTGAAAAGTTTACATCCTAAGTTCAAGTCAATTTTTATATACTTCAAAAACTTCCCTTAATTTGAAGGATTTAATTTAATTTATTTTATTTTCTGCAATATTACTGTATATTTTAATGTATGTGTTTAATATTCTGCAACTTATACTTAAGCTAAAATAATAAATAATTAACTGAAAATCAATAATTTGCTTCCTTCGTTATCACTCAGGATGACGCTAATTGAAAAATTAACGAATTATTGTTCCGCATAGTTTACAAAATTATACACTATGTCATTTATAAGAAAAATAAAAAAGAAAACTGGAACTTATCCTGCCGAGTATGAAAATTATCGTCAATATGGTAAAGTTAAACAAAGGTAAAAATATAAATGAGTCCGGTCTAAAAAGCCATCAAAAAAAAGAAATAAAACACAACTACTTGATTTATAGTGTTTTACAAAGAATGATAAATCAATTCTAACTATTTGATAATCAAATAGTTGCTGGTTTGGGTTTGCTTTTTACGACCTTTTTATACTGAACTCATAAATATAATAGATGTTACAGAATTAGATACACTCTCAACAGCTTATAAAGTTTCTTTGATTGACCAAAAGAATAATTTTAAATAGTTTAAAGTTGTAACTTTGAAAAAAGAACAGGAGAAGATAATCAAAGCAATTGACCCTTATTTTTTTAGTTTATAATATCAGCCTTAAAGTTAGGATATTTACAATAGCTTGTCCCGATTTTAACGGAAGTTTTGCCGATTAATACTTTAAAATAATCTGCCCCGAATATAGTTAGAGGGCTAATAAGACGAAGTCAAAATAGGACTATATTGAAAGTAAAATCGGAAATAAATGAGCGTTAAAGTTAGGTTATTCGTTTATATAAATTAAGCAAAAAAACTGTTTAAATTTATTTTGCATATTAAGATAAATAAAGTAATTTTGCACCAAAAAAAACCAAATGG
>DYKL01000150.1 GCA_020722645.1 Acetofilamentum sp.
TAGAATGAAAATAATTATAAACCAACAACTTACAAAATTATTTACACATGAAAGACATGAAGAATATCTTGAATTAAGAAAAAAACAAAAAGAATATGCATCACGATATAAACAAGATAATCGTTGGTCTCAATTTTTAGCTGAATTAAACCAAAGGTATAAGGTTTCAGAGCAACCAACGGATAATCCTGACATTTATGAAATTTTTGATGTCAATATTGCATCTGTTAATGGAGCTACTTATGAGCCAAATTCAGAAGGTTATGATTCAGTTTCTATGTTCGTTTATTTAAAAGAAAAACAAAGCCGAAATACTTACAAGTGGAATACACTGTTGACAAACAGATTATTGAAAGGAAAATAAGTTTCGGACAGTGGTATGATTTATTCGAAAAATCTATTTAATTTTTGATAAGTTAATTTTTTTGCATAAAATTGCTGAAACGTTTCAACCTTTTACTTCAAAATTTTAAGACTTCTTGTTAAAAAAATTTCAACTGCTGGTTTCACATTGGCGAATTAAAAATACAACCTTAAATCCGCAAGTCTTTTCGTAAGTGGTTGCAGGTGAAAACACCTGCAACATGTAGTTTGCACCAGTCAGGTGTTTTCACCTGGCTGAATTTCAGATATATAAGTATAGACTTACGGATTTAAGGATACAATTTAATTTGCAGAGAATTCTTTCAGAAGTTTCCGGTAATGAGCAAAAAAATTGGAACGTGATATAAATCCAACGTATTTGCCATTATCTAAAATTAAAAGATTGTAACTCTGTGTTTTTTCAAATTGTTCGGCAACCGTTTCTAGATGCTCTGTGATTTCGGCAAAAACAGGAGGGAAAATCATTAGTTCGGCAACTGTAAGACTATCGTAAAGCTCTTTTTTGAACATTATTTTTCTGATTCTGTTCAAAGAAACAACCCCAAGAAAATTATTTTCATCATCGACAACCGGAAACAAGTCTCTTGTGCTTATTTTAACTGCTTCAACTAAATCACCCAGTTTATTATCAGCTCTAACTTTAATAAAATTATTTTCGATTAAGTTTTTTAATTGAAGAATAGTCAGAATATTTTTATCGGCGTGATGCGTAAGTAGAATTTTTTGATTTGCAAGTTCAATCGAAAAAAAGTTGTGTTTCTGAAAAAGGCGGATAGTTATATATGCAACCGAAGAAGTAATTAAAAGAGGCATCATCAGTGAATATCCGCCAGTCAGTTCACAGATAAAGAATACCCCTGACAGTGGAGCGTGCATCATAGCCGAAATTAATCCTCCCATACCTACAAGAGCACCATTTTCGTTAGGAATATCAAAACCTATAGTATTAAAAAAGTGCGACATAAATAGTCCTAAATTGAGTCCGACAAAAAGAATAGGGGTGAAGAAACCTGCAATACCACCTGCAGAAACTGTAACAGATGAAGTAAAAGCTTTAACAATAGCAATAAGCAAAAATAATAAAAAAATATAACTACTTTGCAACACATCAGAGGCAAATAAACCGTTTTTATTCAAATAAGCGTAATCGCCTTCTATTGAAGAGTTTATAGCCGAATATCCTTCTGCAAAAATAGCCGGAAACATATAAACCATAAATCCAACCACAACTCCGGCAATTACAAACCTGAAAAAGACTTTTTTAATTTTGTTAAACCATTGTCTGAGTTTCATATAGCCTTTGCTAAAAAATAATGCAAAAAATCCGCTAACGATTCCCATTAAAACATAAAAAAGTACATTATTGTAGTCAAAAGAAGCTTCGTATTTGAAACTGTATAAATAGTTTGAACCAAGGAACAAGTATGAAGTCAATGAAGCTGTAACAGATGCCAAAACAATTGGAATAATAGACAATGATGTTAAATCTATCATTATCACTTCTAACGCAAAAACAATTCCTGTGATTGGAGCTTTAAAAATAGCGGAAATTGTACCGGCAGCAGCAACCCCAAGTAATAAAATTCTCTGTCTGTATGAAAGTTTGAACAAATTTGAAACAAATGAACCAATGCCTGCACCGGTCGTAATATTAGGACTTTCCAAACCGCCGCTTGCACCAAACCCGACAGTGAAAATTGCTCCGACAACAGATGAAAATATATTATGTGGCTTCACATACCCTTGATTTTTTGATATAGAATATAGCAGATTCGGAATGCCGGGTTTGATTTCCAATCGTGATATTTTTATATAAATATATGTCAACATCATTCCGACAAAAGGGAAAAGAAAAAAATAAAGATTATTTTTATCGCAAAATGGCAGTATAATGGTATGAACAAAATGTACAGAGTTTTTCAAAACTACAGCTCCTATTCCGGTTAAGAATCCAACAATAACACTTGCCAAAAGCAGGATATAATAGTTGTTAATGCCACGTTGCCGGATTTTTGAAAGTGTTCTGAGAAATTTTATTTTATTAAATTTTTTCAAAAACAATATTTTATTATTAATCAGATGAAAATTGTTTTAGCAATGTTCTGTAATGGGAAAAGAAATTTGCCCTGGAAATAAACCCTAGATATTTACCTTCTTTAATAACGACAATATTAAAAACTCCGCTTCTTTGAAGCTTTTCAGCAATGTTTTCGGGGTGTATTTCACTGTCATCAATTACATTATCAGGGACAAACATAATTTCTTTGACTTTTATTTTTGAATACAAATCGGGTTTAAAAATAATTTTTCTGACCCTGTCCATACTTACCAAACCCAGAAAATGATTGTTGTAATCAACTACCGGGAAAAAATTTCTATTACTTTCAGATATTACTTTTACAATGTCCCCCAAATTTTGTTCGGGATTTAAAGTATTAAAATCTGTTTCTATAATATTCTCAGTTTTCAGAAGAGTAAGAATGTTTTTGTCGGCGTGATGTGTCAAAAGTTGTTTTCTTTTAGCTAATTGAAATGTATAAAGGTTATTTTTTTGAAAAACTCTTACAATAATATAAGAAACCGTTGAAGTAACCATAAGCGGGAAAAGCAATCCATATCCTCCGGTAAGTTCACCAATCATAAAAATACCTGTAAGCGGAGCGTGAAGTACACCGGCTATAAGTCCTGCCATTCCAATTAATGCAGAATTTGAATATGAAATATTGTATCCCATACTTTTTGCAACAGCAGCAGTTATTAAACCTGTATTTACACCTGTAAAAAGGGTAGGAGCAAATACTCCGCCTACACCACCGGCACCGAAAGTAAATGAAGCAGCAACAGTTTTTAGCAAAATCAGAATTAATAACAAAAGTATCAGCGTTATTATATTGTCCTGATTAAAATTAAAAATAAAATTATCAAATAACTGATGATAATCTCCCTGTAAAGTATAATTGATATATTCATAACCCTCGCCATATAAAGCAGGAAATAAAAATATCAGTAAGCCTAATAAAATACTACCAATTAGTAATCTTTTAATAGGTTTCTTGATTTTTTCGAAAATTTTTGATATTTTTATATAAACAATTGTGTAATAAACAGCAGTAAAACCTGATACAATACCAAGAATGATAAAATACGGCAATTGACTGACTTCAAAAGCATCTTGAAGCGTAAATGAATATAAAAAGTTTGTACCCGAAGCTAAATAAGATGTCAAAGAGCCACTTACCGATGCTAACAAAATAGGAATTATCGAATAAGTTGTTAGGTCAATCATAATTACTTCCAGAGCAAAAACAACACCTGCAATCGGAGCTTTAAAAATAGAAGCCATAGCTCCGGCACAGGCAGCACCGATAAGAATAATTTTTTGTTTGTAATCAATTTTAAATAATCCTCCAAAAGTTGAACCCACTGCAGCTCCGGTTGATACAACAGGTCCTTCAAGTCCTACTGACCCTCCAAAGCCCACGGTTAAAGCACTTGCAACAATTGATGAATATAAGTTGTGCTTTTTAATATAAGCGTTGTTTCTTGATATTGAGTATAAAATTCCAGGTATCCCGTGTCCTATTTTTTGTTTTATGATATAATTGGCGAAAACTAATACTAATGATATTCCTATAATCGGATAAATAAGGTATAAGTAATTATTTTCGAATAATTCTGTGATTTTTTCAGCAAAAAGGCTAATTTGATGCACTGATATTTTTATAACAATAGCAAGCAACCCTGCACCAAAACCGGTCAAAATACTAAGAAAGAGCAAAAAATAAAAATTATTGCTTGAAATAAGACGCCACTTAATAAACTTTTTCCAAAATTTCAAATTTCTCATTTTTATGTAATTGAATAAACGCTAAAAGCTGATAATTAGCATTTTACGAACTTTAAATAATCTAGCCTACAATTATTAAAATTGCACAAAAATACAATTTTAAGAATAATTTAGCTACTTTGTTCAAATTTTTTCGTTTTTATTTTGAGAAATTATAATTTCTGTAGGTGAAAGAAATGGAAAAACGGTCTATTCTGTTTACAATTCCGAATTGGTAGATTTATATGATAAGTTGAATGTGATATTTTTTTATAACTAATTTTTCAGACTTTTACTCCAAAAATAATTACATCATCAACTTGTTCGTAACCGTTTTTCCACTCTTCAAATGTTTTTATTATCAATTCTTTTTGAATATTCATAGGGTTTTCGGCTATTGAAGAAACAAGTGTTTTAAAGTTTTTTGCCATAAATTTATTTTTTTCTGCACCACCGAACTGGTCTGCAAAACCGTCTGAAAATGTATATAAGCAATCATTTTTCTGCAATTGTAAAGTTTTAACCGTAAATTCTTTTTCAACAAAATATACTCCAATAGGCTGTCGGTCAGCATTTAGCTCTATCAGTTCCTTATTTCTGACTATCCACAAAGGATTGTAAGCCCCTGAATATGAAATATTTAAAGTGTCGTTGTTTAGAATATAAAGAGCAATGTCCATTCCGTCTTTCTGTTCATTTTCCTGACCGGTTTGTCTGAGCGATTCCTTTACTTTTTTTCTTAATCTGTTAAGTATTTCGGCAGTGCTGTCCAAGCTGAATTTTGTAATAATTTCGTTCAAAAAAGAATATCCCAAAATGCTCATAAATGCCCCGGGAACTCCATGACCTGTACAGTCTGCGACTGCAACAATTACAAGATTTTTTATTTTTTTCACCCAGTAAAAATCGCCGGAAACTATATTTCTTGGTCTAAAAATCAAAAAATTTTCAGGCAATATTTCATCTAATACTTTCTGTGAAGGCAAAATTGCTTTTTGAATTTTTTGTGCATAACTTATACTTGAAAGAATCTCCTGTTTTTGCATATTTGCTATATCTCTTTGTTTTTCAATTTCTTCTTTTTGAACTTGTAATTCTTCGTTTTGCGACATTATTTCTTCTTTTTGCTGTTCTATTTCAAGAGTACGTTTTTTAACTTCCGCTTCAAGTATTTCTTTGTCTTTCTTTAACTTTAATTCTCTGATTTTCATTACAAAAAAGACAATTGCTATCAAAAATACTATAGAAAAAACATAAAATATTTTAGTCCTGTAAAAAGGCGGAACTATCTGTATATCAATAGTTTTTATATTTTCACTCCAAACTAAGTCACAATTTGTTGCTTTTATGTACAAAGTATATTCTCCCGCATCAAGGTTTGTATAGTTGATTATACGGTTATTTGCAGTTGTTGTTTTCCATTCTTTATCGTATCCTTCGAGTTTGTATGAATACAAAATTTTTGAAGGATTTTCAAAATGTAAAGCACTGATTTCAAATGAAATATCTCTTTGATTATACTTTAGTTTAATTTTATCGGTCAAAGTAATATGTTTAAACAAGATAATACTGTCAATTTTTACGCTTTGATTTGATATTTTAAAGTCAATAATTTGAATTTCAGGCGAATAATTATTATCAATAATGCTGTCGGGATTGAAATAATTGAAACCGTTGCTGCCGCTGAACAGAATTTTACCTGATTTTGTTTTAAAATAGCCGTGCTGCGAAAATTCTTTTGCCTGAATGCCGTCTGTAATGTCATAAACTCTGAATTGTCCGGTTTGTGGGGTATATTTGCACAATCCGTTTGAAGTGCTGAACCACATATTTTTGTTGTTATCTTCAATAATTCCTTGCACAGTATTTGAAGGTAAACCGTCGGAAGTGTTAAATCTTTCTATTTTACCGGTTTTTGGGTCTATTTTACATACACCTGCACTAAAAGTACCTATCCACGTGTTGTTTTCGGAATCGAAAGAAATGCTCATTATGTTATTTTGAGAAATTGAATTTGTATCATTAGCTTTGTACTTGTAAATTTCAAAAATTCCTGTTTTCGGGTCAAGAACGTTCAGACCGCCTTCCCATGTTCCTATCCAGATTTTACCTTCGGGAGATACTTTTATAGTGTTTATATTATCAACAGATAATGAATTTTTATCGGGATTGTGTGAATAATTTTTAAAAATACCTGTTTTTTTGTCAAAACAATCTATTCCATTTCCCCAGTAACCAATCCAGATATTGTCATTTTTGTCCACATCAATAGCCCAAACAGCCACACCCGAAATTGAAGTGGAATCGCCGGTTGGGAAATAGTTTGTAAATTTTTTCGTCTTCGGGTTGTAGCAAGATAAACCATTATCATCTGACCCAAACCAGAGAAAACCTTCGCTATCCTGAACAAGACAAGTTATCATTGTTCCGGCAATGCTGTTTTTGTCCGGTTTATGGACAAAATATTCAGCAGAATTATCTGTGATGTCATATTTTACTACACCTTTATAAGTTGCATACCAGACATTATTTGCGTTATCTGTAATAATACCGTTAATTCCGCCGAGTTTTGTTCCTTTTTTGTCTGTAAAATAATGATTGAAAGGTTTTCTTTTGGTATCAAAAAAATTTATTCCGTCGAAAAAAGTGCCAACCCACAAAACACCGCCTTTGTCTAAAAAAACAGAAAATAATTTGTTTGAAGAAATTGAACCTGAATAGTTTTCATCATGTTGATATTTCTTGAAATTTTTGTTTTTACTGTCAAAATAAATTAAACCAGAATCGTCGGTTGCAATCCACAAATTATTGTTAATGTCTTTACATATCCGAGAAACTGATTCTGTGTGTTTTTCAATATTTTTTAAAAAATAAGATTCATCAGAAAACAGCTTTTTTTCAACATTATATAATAAAGGACCTTTGTCATAAGAAAAAACAAAAATTTCATTTTCATTGTTTTTGAATATGTAACCAACAGCTTCGGGAGAATTGTCGACAAGTGAAAAATTATTGTTTATAATATCATATCTTATTAAACCATTATAAGTTGATAGCAGTAAAAAATCTTTTTTTTCTTCAACAATATAACCAATGCCGTTGTATTTAAACTGATTATTAAATTCAAAATGTTCAATATTTTTTGTAACAGGGTCAAGTTTATACAATCCTTTTGAAGAACCTATCCAAATTCTGTTGTCTGAATCTTCCAAAATTGCCCAGACATAAATATTTTCGGTATTTTCGGGGTCGTACAAATAATGGTCGATAATATCAGTTTCAAAATTCAGATAATCAACTCCTCCGTCATTTCCAACAACAATGTTTCCTCTTGAATCTTCAATAATTGTGTTTACATAGATGTTCGATAAATTGTGTTTCGGGTCAGAACTTTGGTCGTAAATTTTGAAATTGTATCCGTCATATCTGTTAAGTCCCAATTCAGTAGCAATCCAGATAAATCCACGTTTGTCCTGAATAATACATTTTCCTGAATTTTGAGAAAGTCCGTCAAGATTTGAAAGTTTGCTGAAATTGATTTTTTCGGGCTGACTGTATAAACAAATATTTAAAAATGTAAATAATATTATAAATATTTTTTTCATGTGTAAATAATTTTGTAAGTCGTTGATTTGTAATTATTTTCATTCTATTGGTGTGAGAACTTTAAGGTTCTCATGGGTGTTTCATCAAACAATTTTTCATGTGTAAATAATTTTGTAAGTCGTTGATTTGTAATTATTTTCATTC
>DYKL01000642.1 GCA_020722645.1 Acetofilamentum sp.
AAAAAAATACTGCAAAATTCAATCTAAATCGCAAAAAACACATAATAAACAAGCACATTAATTATTGTTAGTGGAATCCCTATCCGGACAAACTCAAAAAATGTTAATGTGATATTTTTATTTCTTTTTTCCGCATTCTGGATTATTATTACATTGCTTGCCGCCCCCAAAATTGATAAATTTCCGGCAATTGTACTTCCTGCCGCTAATGCTGTCATTTGTGCATCCGTTCCACTGCCTAAAAGCGGAAGATATAAAGCAACAAGCGGGACATTTGAAATAAACTGACTTAAAATAACACTCACTGTCAGCAACATTGGAATTGATGATATGTCTAAATTTCCTTCTTTGATTAAATTTTGGAAGAAATTTGTATCCCAGACGGATTGCATCAACACAAACATCGCAGCAAAAAAGAGCAGAGTGTGCCAGTCAATATTCCGGACAATTTCATACCTTCTACTGCTGAACAAAATGAGAGGAATTGCGGAAATTATAGCAATATAACTCAGTCGCAAATCAAAATTTAAAAAATTTATATTCAAAATAGTAAGTAAAATTTTTAGAAAGAGCAGGGAAACAAATAAAACAAACGAAATTTTAGTTATGCGTGAAAGTTTGGTGTCGGGCTTTGTTTTGCTTTCAAAATTTTCCTGCAAATTCTGGCTTTTAAATTTCCTAAATTCCTTTTTGTAGAAAATTTTTAATAACAGGTATGTAACAAACAAATTTATTATTGTCGGAATCAGGAGAAATTTAATGAACGGAATAAACGGCTCCTGCATATTCAAAGCAATGAGTAAATTCTGCGGATTACCTATCGGACTTGTTACACTTCCGATTGTTATCGCAAATGCCAGAGCAAGTAACAATAATTTCGGAGAAATTTTATACTGCGAAGCCAGCATCAGCATTACAGGGGTTCCTATTATTGCCAGTGTATCGTTCATCAGCAGTGCAGATGTTCCGCCTGCAACAAAGAGGATTAATAATATTAGCAGGTCTGTTGATTTTGCTTTGTGAAAAATTTTATACGAAAAATGCTGCAAAATTCCGCTTTCTTCAAGTGCCTTGCCGATAACAAAAACGCCGAACAGAAACAGGATAACATCAAAATTTATTGAAGTAATCGCATCATTCAGCGAAATTTGTCCTGTAATAAGCACAACAATCGCTCCGAACAGCATGAGCTGCCATATCTGCAATCTTAAATTTCCGAGCTGCCTTATTGAAAT
>DYKL01000643.1 GCA_020722645.1 Acetofilamentum sp.
TATTTGTAACTAAAATAAATGTTTAACAGTCGGGTGGTATGGGCACATAACTGCCTTAAAGATGCCTGAGCTCCCAAAAGTTTTT
Source organism: Acetofilamentum sp. (assembly GCA_020722645.1). GTDB lineage: Bacteria > Bacteroidota > Bacteroidia > Bacteroidales > JAFGUD01 > JAFGUD01. Next base: position 86 of record DYKL01000643.1, read on the forward strand.
GGGACGGTGAACTTAGCGAAGCGACCTCACGAATACCAATAAAAGAAAGATAAGTAATGAGTAAAGTCGCACGTACGGTTCTTTGGGGGCTTACGCTACCCGGTTGGCAAATAAAAATACTTGATTGTTAAAAAGATACACAATTTCAAAAATAAAAAAAAGTTTTAGAAAAAAGTTTTCCTATATTTTAATAAAATTCAACAGAAATTTGTAAATTTGTAGAATAGAATTTTATAGAAAGAAACTTAAAAAAATTGAAAGATGAATATAAAATACATATACACAGAAAAAGGACAACAAGAAGCAATTATAATTCCAATTGATTTTTGGAATGATATACTCAAAAAATTCGATTTAAAAGAACATTTAAAAAAAGAAAATTACTTTATTTCAAAATATAGCGAATTACTTCTAAATTTGAACATTTCAGAAATCCAAAAAAATATATCTGATGATTTTTTCTCACTTTACGGAAGTTGGCAATCTGAAAAAAACGGCGATGAAATAGTAAATGAAATTTATTCCACACGAATTGATAAACCAAGAGAGATAGTTTTATGAACAAATATTTACTCGATACAAATATATGCATCCATTTCTTAAAAGGAGAATATAATCTAAACGAGAAAATTCAAGAGATTGGACTTGATAACTGTTATGTATCTGAAATTACCATTCTTGAACTACTTTATGGAGTTGAAAATAGTGCTGAAACTAAGAAAATGCAAAATAGACAAGTTTTCAACAAATTTTACAATTTCATAAGTAAAAATATAATCCTGATAAACAGTTGTTTTCAAATATACGCAACTGAAAAGGTTCGACTTAAAAAATTAGGACAATTGATTGCTGAATTTGATATGTTAATAGGTTGTAGTGCTGTTGCAAATGATTTGATACTAGCAACGAGATATTCTAAGCATTTTGAAAATCTGTTAAATGTAAGAATTGAAAATTGGATAGATAATGAATTGCCATAACATTGGCTTGAACGTAATTGCGGGCATTACTGCAATAATTAACAAAAGTGCTGATAATTAACATTTTACTTTCAATCAACATTGTGCGGATACACCCCCGCAACTACGTCAAGCCATTCACGTTATTTCGAGGTAATGCACTGTAAATGAATGAGTTACGTTTAATAAC
>DYKL01000151.1 GCA_020722645.1 Acetofilamentum sp.
TATTTATATCAGCATCTTAATATTGCGGAATAGAGCGTTGAAAAATTAACGAATTTTGCAAATTTAATACCATTAAAAAATTTTTAATCAATATATTTGCACAAAAAATATCAAAATGATAAATGATTGGGACAACAGAACTAAATTGCTGATTAAAGAAAATTATATAAAAATATCACAATCTAATGTCTTAATAGTCGGATTAGGTGGAGTAGGAGGGACTGTCGCTGAAATGCTATGTAGAAGCGGTGTCGGCAAGTTAACTCTTGTTGATGGTGATTTAATTGATAAAACGAATTTAAACAGACAAATTTTTACTAATACCGAAAATATTGGCAAAATAAAAGTTGATGAAATAGCTTCAAGATTAAAAAAAATTAATCCTGATATACAAATTAGAACTTTTTACAAATTCCTTAAAGAAGATGACCTGATTGATGTTTTAAATTCTGAAAATTATGACTGTGTCATAGATGCAATTGACACGATTGCTCCGAAAGTATCTTTATTATATAATTCTTTTAAACTCGGTCTGAAAGTTTTTTCATCAATGGGTTCCGGCGGAAAACTTAACCCGACTCTTGTGAAAACTGATGATATTTCAAAAAGTTACGGTTGTGGTTTGGCGAAAGTCGTAAGACAAAGACTAAAAAAATTGGGAATAGAAAAAGGGATTAAAGTTGTTTTTTCTCCTGAAAATATTGTTGAAAACTCAATGATAGATATAATTGCAGAAAATAAAAAGACAACTTTGGGTACAATTTCTTATATGCCGGCAGTTTTTGGTATTTATTTATCATGGCTTGTAATTGATTCTCTTATTTCGAAATAATTTATTCCTTTTCTTCTTCGTTGTTAAGTTTTCTTGTTACGCTTTTTCTTTTGAGGTCTTTTCTGCTTGTAATATTTTTTGCAAAATCTTTACCCTTTTCAAAATATTCATTGAAAAGTTCTTCACCTTTATTAATATCAATATCAATTAAAGAAATACCTTTTTCAAAATTGCTGATAAACATTCTGCCCATTGCATAAGTAAAAGCACCTGAAAGTATTGCCATTAAAATTCTTTCGCCGGCTTTTATTGGTTTGAAGACAAACGAGATACCTTTTGCTACTGATGAAGCAATAATGCTTGAAACAATGCTTTTACCGATGTTTTCGTTATAATCCAAGCCGTACAATTTACATAACTGTTTAATCATATCATTCTGAATAAACATTACGCCTATTACATCAACTATATGTATCGGCATAGCACCTGATGCCATTGCCCAAACAATATGTCGGTTAATTATATTTTCTGCTCTGACAAGTGAAGCACTGGTATTATTTTGTGGAGTATTCATATCTGCATTATTTTATTTTTACAAAAATAAAAAAAAAATAAATATTTTGATATTATTTTTCAAAAATTGATTTTTTTTAAAATTACATTATTTATATATCAATCATTCTTTCGACTTTTCTGACACCTTTTATGTTGAGTAACTGATTGATAATTCTCTCAATATGTTCGTTGTTCATAACATATATTTCGAGCCAGCCAGCCATTCCAAAACCATTTTCAACCGTATCAAAATGTACAGAGTTGATATTAACCTGTAAATCATAAGATAAAACTCTTGAAATTTTGTGAAACAGTCCCATAATATTATCTGCTTCTATTTGTAATCTTGTGTAGAATGATTTTGCTTTGTATGATTTCCAGCTTATCTGTATGATTTTTTCTTTGTTACGGTTCTGAATTGACTTACAATTTGCCCGATGTATCTCAACAAAATCTCTTTTTTTAATTCCGACTATTTTATCTCCGGGAACAGGGTTGCAACATTTAGCAATGTTATATTTTTCTATTACTTTGTCTAAATCAGTTTCTTTAGTTGATGGCTTAAAAAAATTTCGGAATTTCCAACGGGTTTGTTTTTTTAAAAATGAAATAAGTTTTTCTTTTGTTATTTCTTCTGACCCAATTTTTAGATAAAGATTATGTTTGTTTATGGTTCTAAAATTTGAAATTAAATTTTTAAAAAGTTCAGGCTCAGGTGTAATGTCAAATTTTTCTAAATATTCAGATAAAATCTGTTGTCCTTTTTCTTTTTCATTAACTTTTCCAGTTTTGAAATGTTCTAGTAATTTGGCTTTTGATTTTTGAGTAGTAACAACATTCAGCCATGTTGTTTTTGGGTGCTGGTTATTTGAAGTCAAAATATACACATAATCGCCATTTTGCAATTTGTGATTTAAGGGTACCAGCATATTATTGACTTTGGCACCAATACATTTTAATCCTAAATTTGTGTGAATTTCAAATGCAAAGTCAAGAACGCTGCTGCCGACCGGAAGAATTATTTCGTCTCCTTTGGGTGTATATGTAACAATTTCAGTTGAAAAAAGTAGTTTGAAATTTGACAGATAATCAAAATCATTTTCTTTGATACTTTCAAACTGGGCTTTAAGTTTTTTGATTTCTTCGTCAAATTTCATTTTTTGATATTCCAATCCTTTGTATTTCCAATGTGATGCAAATCCATGTTCTGCGATATCATCCATTCTGGTGGACCGAATTTGTATTTCTACCCACCTTTCGTCTGCCCCTCTGACGGTTAAGTGAAGTGCCTCGTATCCGTTTTCTTTGGGTTTCTCAATCCAGTTTCTTATTCTGTCCGGTTTTATTTCGTACATTTTTTCAATTATTTCAAATATTTGAAACGCTTCTTGTTTTTCTTTCTCTGTGTTTTGAGGTTCAAAAATTATTCTGATTGCAAATAAATCATATACTTCATTAAAGCCGATTTTTTTTCTTTTTATTTTTTTCCAGATTGAATAAATTGATTTTTGTCTGCTTAAAATATCAATATTAAAATTATTTTCTCTTAGTTTTTTTATAATAGGCAATGAAAAACGGTTTAAGAACATTATATTTTTTTGTTCATTGTCTTTTATTCTTTTTGCTATATCATGATAATTGTTTGGCTGTAAGTATTTGAAAGCCAAATCTTCCAATTCCGATTTAATTTTAAACAAACCTAATCTCTCAGATAATGGTGCATAAACATACATAGTTTCGTGAGCAACTTTCAGCTTTTTTTCGGGTTCCAAACTGTCTAAGGTTCTCATATTATGCAGTCTATCAGCTATTTTTACGTATATTATTCTTATGTCTTCTGAAATACCGATTAAAAGTCTTTTATATACTTCCGATTTGTTAACATTGAAAAAATCAGATGTACCTTTGATTTTGGTTAAACTGTCGACTAATTTTGCAATTTCTTCACCAAAAATTAGTTTAATATCTTCAATTTCTCTTTCAGTATTAATTAATGTGTCGTGAAGTAATGCCGATATAGCTGATTTTGTGGATAATCCAATATCAAGGGTTACTATTTTTGCAACCTCGAGTGGGTGGTTAATAAAGGCATCTCCGTTGTATCTGGTTTGTCCTTTATGAGCAATTTTTGCAAAATTGTAAGCTTTTGATAATAAATCTTTGTCGTTCTGTGTTTTTATTCTATGACAACTATTTAAAAATTTATTGAATTTTTCATCAACTTCTTCTTCTGTTATCAATTTTATTGTCATTTTTTCAAAGCTTTTTTGTTGGATTTCAATCTCATAAAATTTTCAGCAATTTTTCAATTCAGTTGAATCATAAAGTTTCTGATTATTATTTAGTCTTGGCTTAAAACCTTTGAAATTTCAGGTGTGGTCACCTGAAACGTCAGTAATACACGCTTTTGTCGGTGTCCCTACCGACAAAATCAACAGGTTTAAATCAATACCAATTTTTTAGAAATTGACCGCAAAAATAATAAGAAGTTTTATAAAAAAAAACTCGCTGTTAAGCGAGTTTCTTTTTTTAACCTTTTGTTTCTGTTTGGTCGGTTTCGATATTGATTTCTTTTTTCTTTCCAAGATAATTTGGTAATTGCATTCCTGCCATATTAAAAAGTTCTTCCAATGGAGGAACTGAACCAACCATACCTTTGAGGAAATTAGCTGTTGATGTGTTGCCATTTGTGTTTTGTCCGTTTTCCCAAACAGTAACTTTATCAATTTTAATGTTTTTGATTGCTTCAACTTGAATTTTAACAAGGTCTTCAAGTTTGTCGGCAATAAGTAATCTGATTGCATTTGCTGAATCGTTTCCGGCAGCTTTGACAATTTGGTTGAAACCTTCTGCTTGTTTGCTTAATATTTCAAATGTACCTTTTGCCAATGCTTCCATTTCCATAAATTTACTGTCTGCCTGTCCTTTTGCTATTCTTCTGATTCTTTCTGCTTCTGCTTCTGCTGCAATTTCAATTTTTTGTTTTTCAATTTCCTGAGGTATAACTATGTTTGCAAATTGTGTTGCTTTATCTCTTTCGGCACGTGAAATTTCAGCAATTTTTTCAGCATTGTATGCTTTTTCTCTTGCTTGTGCTTGATTTGTTTTTTCAGCTATTTCTGCATTTTTCATAGCATCGGAGATGTCAATTCTTTTCTTTGATTCTGATTCAGCTATAACAATTTGTGATAAGTTTTCCCCTTCAACTGCTTTTGCATTTGCTTCGGCAACTGAAACTCTTTTTAATTGTTCTGCATCTGCTTCCCCGATTTCTGCTTGTGAATTTGCTGATGCAACTTGAATTCTTTGTTCTCTCTTTGCATTTGCTTCACCAATAGACCCATCTCTTTCTTTTTCTGCAACCAATTTTTTAGCTTCGTTAATGGCGTGTGCTGTAGCTTCTTTACCAAGTGCATCAATATATCCGCCATCATCGGTGATATCGGTTACGTTTACGTTGATTAGTTTTAACCCGATTTTTTTCAATTCGTGTTCAACTGCTTCTGTAACATTTGCAAGAAATTTTTCACGGTCACTGTTAATTTCTTCGATTTTCATTGTAGCAATTACAACACGCAACTGACCGAAAATGATGTCTGCTGCTAAATCGTGAATGTTATTCAGTGATAAACCAAGTAATCTTTCTGCTGCATTTTGCATAACTCCTTGTTCGGTTGAAATACCTACCATAAATCTTGCAGGTATATTAACACGAATGTTCTGATTACTCAATGCTCCTTTCAAATCTACAATAATTGGAATAGGAGTCAAATCCATAAATTCATAATCTTGAAAAATTGGCCAAATAAATGAGGCTCCACCGTGGATAACTTTTGCTGTTCTGGATTCTCCTTCTTTTTTTCCGACTTGTCCATAGATAACTAAAATTTTATCCGAAGGACATCTTTTGTATCGTCTGACGATAAGAATGAACATCAAAAAAACCAAAAAGAGCACTAGAATAAGCAAAAATCCTACTAGCCCTCCTGCTGAAAGTAAAACGTTTAATGTTGTCATAATTTTTAATTTTTTTTTTGTTTATTAAATTTTGGGGATTACTATTAAAACTCCATCTTCTTGAACATCAATAACTTGAATTTGTGTTCCTGAAGATATCTGTTCTTTTTCTTCTGTCATTGCATCAAGTGTACGCAAACTTCCTTGAACATTGATTTGCACTTGTCCGGTTCCCTGTTTTTTGGGTGGTATTTTTAAAACTACTGAACCTACTTTTCCAATAGCGTTTTCAATTTCCATTGTACCGCTGTATTGCATTTTTGTGATAAAATATAACAATGATGCAACTGCTATTAAACTGACTAATCCTGTTAATACTGCAACTAAAATAGTAAAGCCGATTTTTAAATCAAATGCCATACTTATAATACCTGCCCATCCAAACATCATTACAAATGACATTATTGATTTAAAACTGATAATAAAACCGCCAATTCCTTCGCTTACATCTACATCTGCTCCATCTGCGTCTCCATCTGTATCGGCTCCGAAGAATGAAAGAATTAACAAGATTACAAAAATTGCTGTTGATGGTATTGCTAAAATCCAATATATTTTACCCATCAATGTTAAATTTTCCCAAGCTGATAGTAACATATTCATTTTTTTTCTTCCAAATTTAGAAAATTTAAAAATAATAACCAAGTTTTTTTGACAAAAATTAATTTTTTGTTTTTATGGATTTTACATATCGTTGTTTATCAGATGTTTAAATTTTATATACTTACAAATTTTTTGTTATCATTTGTTTTTTTAGTTTTTTGACAACTCCTGGTCCTTCATATATGAAAGATGTATATAATTGTACCAAATCTGCTCCGGCTTGAATTTTTTCTTCTACGTCTTCAAGACTTGAAATTCCACCCACACCTATTAATATAATATCATCTGAAATTTTTGATTTTATGTATTTGATTATTTCTGTAGATTTGTTTTTAAGGGGGTTACCGCTCAAACCTCCATTTCCATATTTGGTTATTTGCTCTGAATCAATTTTCAAATTAGTTCTTTCAATAGTAGTATTTGTAGCAATTAGACCATTTATTTTCGTGTCTTTTACAATTTTAATTATTTCATCTATTTGTTGAAATGTTAAATCAGGTGCAATTTTCAAAAAAACAGGTTTAGGTGTTTTTTTTGATAAATTGATTTTTTGGATTTCTTCAAGAATTTTTGATAAATGCTTTTTATCTTGCAGTTCCCTTAAATTTGGTGTATTTGGGGAACTAACATTTATTGCAAAATAATCAGCGTAGTCAAACAAAATTTCAAAGCTTTTTTTGTAATCTAAGTATGCATTGTCTATTGGTGTTATTTTATTTTTTCCCAAATTTATTCCAATAGTAGTATTTTTATTTTTTATTTTTTTTAGAGTTTCTTTCATTTTTTCGGCACCTTTATTATTAAAACCCATTCTGTTTATCAGTGCATTATCTTTTTTTAATCTGAAAAGTCTTGGCTTGGGGTTGCCCGGTTGTGCTAACGGTGTTACTGTCCCGATTTCTACAAACCCAAAACCAATATTTCCAAGCTGATTTACCACTTCTCCGTCTTTATCCAAACCTGCCGCAAGACCTATTTTGTTTGAAACAAAAAAATTATTTTTTCTAAATTCCAATATATTGTTTTCTGTTTTATAGAAAATTTTTAAAAAAAAATTTGCTCCGGGTATTTTTAAAAGAGTGAATACTATTTTATGGGCTGTTTCAGGTGTGAATAGAAATAAAACTGGTTTAATAAATGTTTTGTACAAGTTCATTTTTTGTGCATTTTTTTCGATAAATAGTTAAACAAGCGTTGAATATGTGTTATGTTTTTAATTTATTAATAAAATAGTAAAAATAATATTACAATTTATAAGTAATGTGACATAATGACCTTTTTGAATTATTTATTTCTTAAGTACCGAAATTTTTCATTTTTTTCGATGTCAGGCAAAGTAAATTATTTTTTTTCAAAAATAGAGGGGTTAAAGTTTAAAATAGATATTAAATTAAAGTATATTTTACAAATTTTAAGATATTAATTACATTTATTATTGAACTTCGTTTTTTATAGTTTTTTAAACACTTGATTATCAACGGTATAATAACAAATATTAAATTTCAAAAAAAACAAGGAAAAATTAAAAAATAAATCGTTAGTCGATTTGGGTGTTAGAAAAAAAGATAAATCTATGTTCCAGATTTTTCAGCATAAAGAGTTATTAAAATTTATTACCAAGGTGAAATTAGTTTTCTAATTTATTGCGGAAGATAATATAGCGGTTTATTTGTTGCTATTTTGTAAACATAAATTGAATTATTAACTAAGTGATATTTGTTATTATAAAAAATAATTTCAGGTTACATCTTTGTTATACTTTAATTTATAGACATTTAGAAAACACACATTTTAAGTGTACCGGAAATTAGTAACATTTGTAAACTAAATAAGAAATGAGTTAAAAGTAATAAAAATAATACTATAATGTTTTATGTAATGTGGTACAATTAGTAAACTTTTTTAGTTATTCAAAAAAAACAGATTTTTTTCTATAGGCTCTTTTATGAAAAATTGTTGGTAAAATTTGACATTTTTGGCATAAAGTCG